>JAUIHA010000005.1 GCA_030432505.1 bacterium
TTTAATGAGTTAGCTAGACGTCTTAACGCTAGCCCAACCCACGTTGCAAAAATTCAGAGAGGTGAGGCAAATTTGACGCTTGCTAGTATTGCTCGTATTTTTGCATTACTTGGGCAGACTCCTCATTTAGTATTTCGTGATCAAAACTAATATTGTTTGCTTTTATTAGGAGTGTTATGAATTCTCTACAAAAAGATGAAATAATTTCTTTTCTAAAGTCTAATAAAATGAAACTAAAAGAAGATTTTGGAATAGAAAAAATAGCATTATTTGGTTCTTATGCTCGTGATGAGGCGACAGATACGAGTGATATTGATCTACTTATAGAGATGGATACAGTTTCTTTTCGAAATAGAATGGCATTAAAAAGATTCTTAGAAAGACATTTTAAGAAAAAGGTTGATATAAGCTATTTCGATAGTGTGAGAACTTTTATTTGGCGTTCTATTCAAGAGGATTTGGTGTATGCCTAGTAAAAAACATTTGTGCTTAAAATTTTTACCTTCATAACAAACTCTATTTTCCCTTTTCGTAGGGGACTGGGGCAAGCCCCCTACAACCCGTGCCCCAAGGGTGACGCCCCCTGGACGACGTAAACCCCTTCGGGGTTCTTCGCATATCACAAAGCTTCAAGATATATTTCTGATTGCTTGATCCGGCCGGCCTTCAAACATATGATTTTTGCAAAATCATAAGCTCGGCTTATCGGCCTAGCGCGATTAGCACACAATCTACATTATTTTATGGCGCATTCCGAGCCGCCTGTCCGTCGTAGCAACGCAGGCGTAGGCTGATGTGAGAAGTATACGAAGTATCTTCGAATTAGGTGAGTTATGCGCAATTTTGCGCCATCCAACCCTTCGACAAGCCCCGTATGATCGAGATAATTTATTGTGCAGGCCTGTGCGCCATAGCCACCTGGGCGTCGGTGTAGGGGTTGCCCCATCCCCCTGCGAAAAAAGAAATAAAGTTAGTATAAAATTAAAATTTTGAAGAAAAAATATTGTTCTAAACCAATATTTTTTCCTAAAACAACATTTGTTGAACGGTATAAAATCAGGTATTGTAGAGCGTAATAAAATAATAAAACAGTCATTTGTAATAAATTAAAAAGTAACATTATGCAAAACAACAATTTTCAACAAAAAGTATCTCTAGTTACCGGTGGTCTACAAGGCATTGGTAACGCAATTGCAAAAACATTACAAAAACGTGGTGATCACATATACATTTTTGACTACATTGAAAAAAATGATGATCGCGTAAAATCGCTCCAGGAGCAAGGTTTCGAGTATGTGCGTGTTGATGTTTCAAGCGTTGAATCCATTGAAAATGGCTTTGCACAATTACCAGAACGTATTGACGTTGTTGTCAACAATGCCGGTATTACCAAAGATGGTTTAGCTGTGCGTTTAAAAGAACCTGACTGGGATCATGTCCTTAATGTGAATCTCAAGGGTTCTTTTTTTATTGCCCAACATGCAATCAAGCGTATGATGCGCAATAAAATTGCACAGCCAGCAGATGCACGCGGGTACATCATAAATATGAGTTCAATTGTTGCATTGTCTGGTAATCCCGGACAAGTGAATTACGTTGCCAGCAAAGCAGGGCTGTGTGGTGTAACCAAAACACTTGCGCACGAGTATGCGGGTAAAAATATTTTGGTAAATGCTATTGCTCCAGGATTCATTCAAACACCAATGACGGATAAACTTCCTGAGCGAGTAAAAGATATTGCACTCAGCCGCATTGCACTTAAGCGTTTTGGTACATCTGAAGATGTTGCAAATCTTATTGCATTTCTTTCATCAGGAAGCGCTGACTACATAACAGGGCAAACCATTGAAGTGACTGGTGGTATGCAGTAGAATAAAACAATGGGTTCGCAAAAATAATTTTCCGAGGGGGGAAGGGAATGAAGAGTCGATACTATTCAGTTTTTTTTGTTATAGCATTATTTTTTGTTGCTAAAAATAGTTATGCAAATGCTCCTTCTTCTAATGAAACACTGAGCCAGAAATCATCATTACTTGTTGATGCGCTTACAATGTTTAACCAAAAACTCAAGATGCTTTCTACGATTCTTGGCAAAAGTCTTACGAACCTTTCCCGGTTAGGTAAAAAAGCTCGAACAATAGATAGTTCCATAACCACTGATAAAATTTTTGCAACGAAAGAAACTGATAAAATAGTTAGTTTTGCTTTAAAAGAAAACAGCGCTGAATCAAAACAATGGAAAAAGGTATTTATATTAACACAAGAATCAATTCAGCAACTTCCCGAAGCAACGATTAGAAGCTTGTTTCCAAACTTGGAAGCTGAAACGGTAATACATTTCATAGAAAAGTTTGCTTCCAAGATTAAAAAGGAAAATTTTAGGTGGGCATACAAGGATCTTTCTATGTGTGCGTGCGGTAGTTTTGAAGTTCCTGAGCGAATTATGATTTCACTCATGCAAGCAGATAAGATTGCCGGAAGATATAGAAATAAAGATGAGGAAATTGTTCATGTGTCACTAGGAGCAGGAGCTTTACTCCAGGGATATATGCTTGTAGATGCATTGCTTGCATGTGGTTATAACAAGATAACATTTTGTGCAATTGATCCTATTACCAATACAACAGCAGATCAGGATCGGAATCCGATTACTGCATTTTCTGACCTTGTTAAAGAAGAACACAAGGATGCTAAAGTGGTGTTGAAGCATTACAACTATATGCATAATTATCTTGATGCTGTTCAGACAGGAATGGGCAAAAAGGCGCAGAGCTTTGATCTCATTGATATTGGAGGCCATGTGGTTCAAGATGCTTTTGTATTTTATCATAATGGCAACATCATCGTGAAGGAAGAGTTTGTAGAGACTCAAGGAGATCTTGAGAAACTCAATACAAGAAATTATTTTGTTATAAAAATTGCTAGTGCAGCTAAATTTCATATTTTTCTTTTGCATAAAGATCCTTGGATTCAGGTCATTCAACGGGGAACTCGAGATGATAAACCAAAAAATAAAACCGCTTGGGACAACATGTATAACAAATTGTTGCCGTTGAATAATTATTTGGCTCCCAAAAAACTTCTGGAAAATATTTTTGCAGCTAAAGATAAATTTGCTTTACGAGACGAATCTCAACTCGGAAATTGGTGGAAGTCAAAGACGCTTAAAGAGAAAGATGAATGGCGATTTTTAGTTGAATGCTATAGTCATGCGTATCTAGATTTTGCACGTCTTATTGACACAGCAAAAAAAGATCATGAGCCGATAATTTTTGAGGGAGACAATAATCTCATAACGGTTCACAAAAATGGACAGCTTTTTTACGATTTAGAAAAGACATTGGTATAGCAAATTTTTTTATTTTCGCTATTCTAAGATTTCCGTTTTGAATAAGGAATGACACTTCCGATTGATGTCATCCTGAACTTGATTCAGAATCCAAGTTTATTTTCCCCTAAGGAATTATTTTTGGATGCAGGATCGGAGTCCAGCATGACAGCAAGAGGGACATTACCATAGTAATTAAAATCTGGACCGTTATAATCGTTCAGAACGACATTTTGAGGAGAACTACCATGGCTTTCACAAGAGAAGATACATTACAAAAAATTGTTGAAATTATTGCTGACAAATTAAGCATGCCTGCAGACAACATCAAAGAAGATGCAACCTTTAAAGACCTTGGTGCAGATTCACTTGATATCGTTGAAATCATCATGGGTTTTGAAGAAACTTTTGGTATAGAAATTAAAGATGAAGATGCAGAAAAAATCAAAACTGTTGGTCAAGCAGTTGATTTGATTCACAACGCTCGTTCTAAATAATCTAAACACGTTTGAGTAAAACATGGCATCAAAACATCGCGTTGCAATTACCGGCATAGGGCTGGTTACACCCGTTGGATTAACAACACAAGAAACATGGCAAGCACTATGTGAAGGGCGCTCAGGAACATCCTACCTGCAGCATCCGGATATTGACAGTTATCTCTACAAAGCGGTAGGGCACGTAACTGGCGAACAAGAACGGCTTGATGCCATTGTTGATAAAAAAATTCAACGTAAAACAGACCGCTTCATTCACCTTGGACTCATGGCTGCACATGAAGCCATGGAAGATGCTGGTCTTTCAAAAGAATTTCCTGAAAATAGAGAACGCTTTGGTTCTCTTGTTGGTGTTGGTATTGGTGGGCTTGGCATTGTTGGTGAAACAGCAACAAATTTGCAAAACCGTGGACCAAAAGGAGTTTCACCATTTTCAATTCCTAAAGCAATTAATAACATGGCGCCAAACTGGCTTTCAATGGCATGGAATTTGCAGGGCCCAACTGCCGCACTCACCAGTGCATGTTCATCAGGAGCTGATGCGTTTGGTCATGCATTTCGTATGATTCGTGATGGCTATGCAGATTATATGCTTACCGGTGGAACAGAAGCCTGTTCATTACCAATAGCACTTGTTTCATTTGGCAACATGCGTGCGCTTTCTGCATGGCAGGGTGATGCAAAAAAAGCGTCACGTCCGTTTGATGCAGACCGTACCGGTTTTGTACTTGCTGAAGGTGCAGGAATCCTGCTTCTTGAGCGGTATGATCTAGCAGAAAAGCGTGGTGCAACCATCTATGCGGAAGCGGTTGGCTATGGTGCAACTGCAGATGCACATCACATTACCGCAATGCATCCAGAAGGAATTGGTGCAAGCAGGGCGTTTGCACAAGCATTTGATGATGCTGGCATTGACCGTAGTGAAATTGGCTACGTGAATGCACACGGTACTGGAACGCCAATGAATGATGCCGTAGAAACAACGGTGCTCA
Source organism: bacterium (assembly GCA_030432505.1). Classification (GTDB taxonomy): domain Bacteria; phylum Babelota; class Babeliae; order Babelales; family RVW-14; genus JAUIHA01. Next base: position 4,818 of record JAUIHA010000005.1, read on the forward strand.
AAAAAGTGTTTGGAGAGCACATTGATCCAAGCAACGATGACCATATTTTGGTAAGTAGTACTAAGTCTATGACGGGACACATGATTGGTGCCACAGGTGGCGCAGAAATTGCATTTACCGCGCTTGCATTAAAACATCAGCTTGTACCGCCAACTATCAATCTTGATACGCCAGATCCTGCGTGCGACTTGGATTATGTGCCGCATAAGGCACGTCAAAAAACAATGACACATGCCGCAACCAGTTCATTTGGTTTTGGTGGTGGTAATGCCGTTGTTGTTTTGAAAAAGGTGTAAAAAACTAGTACTTTTGGTTTATATGTAAACTTTGTTCTATGTTTTAAACGCTTTCTCATTATGATGTCACCCCGGACTCCGATCCGGGGTCCAAATATGTTTCCTCTAATCCTGTTTCTGACAATCCCTAAATTATCGAATTTACGTTGAACAAATTAACTCATAAATGACTCTGTGAGTTAATTGTGAGTTGATTGAGTCGAAAGAAATAAAATAATTGACTCATTCGACTCATTTTTGTATCATATCAAATGTTGTTAGTCTTGGGGTATTATAAACAAGTTGGGTGTTTTATGAGGTATCCAGAACAAGAGTCTTCTTTGCTTGAATTCAAACGAGAATTGCCAAAAAATGAGCAAATTATAAAAACGATAGTTGGGTTTTGTAATCAGAAGGGTGGTCGGCTTGTTGTTGGTATTGATAACAATGGTACCATTATTGGATTGAAAGAAGAGCTTATTCAGTCAACACTCGAATATCTTAATAAATCAATTTTTGAAGCAACAACTCCGCCTATTATTCCCAAAATTTATTCTCAACGAATTGGGAACAAATCAATTCTGATTATTGAAGTTTCTGCAGGAATGAATAAGCCATATTTTATTTCTTCTCAAGGTCTTGAAAAAGGTACATACGTACGTCTTGGTAGAAGTACGTTGCGAGCAACAATAGATATCATCGAAGAATTAAAGTGGCAAGCACGAGGACGTTCGTTTGATTCCATGCCGGTTTATCAGACAACGCGCAATGATCTTGATATGAAAAAAATACAAACATTCCTTGCTGCACGGAAAAAAACACGTAATATTTCAATATCTGATGAAATATTAGCAGCTTATAACATTGAATGTGAAGAGCATTCACATTTGTATCCTACAGTTTCAGGTATACTTTGTTTTGGGAAAAAACCAGAAAAATTTTTTTCTGAAGTGATGATTATGTGTAGCCTTTTTTCTGGAATTAAAGGGAGAAAAGCATTAGCGTCTAAGGATTGTGTAGGTACACTGCCAGAACAATTTTCTCAAGCATATGACTTCGTGATACAACATCTTCAACGTTCATTTGAAATTCGTGGGAAGCGAAGGTATGAACAACTTGCGATTCCTGAGGAAGCGATACGTGAAATTATTATGAATGCTGTTGTTCATAGAAATTATCATCTTCAATCACCTATAAAAATAGCTATCTATGAAAATAGAGTTGAAATTTTTAGTCCAGGTAATTTTGTAGGACCGATGAATGTTGAGAATATAACTCAGGGTCTGACTTATATTCGGAACAATGCGATTTGCAAAATTTTTAGAGAACTTGGTTATATTGAAAAACTTGGTTCAGGATTTATTACTGTTTTTGATGCATATGAGAAACGTGGGTTACCGCAACCAAAAGTTATTGAAGGTGAAAATTATATCAAGTGTATTCTTCCTCGCCCCCAAAAAGATACAAGATTTTTAATGCAAGATGAATCGTTACGTGATGACAGTGAGCAGTGTATTATTCGACTTTTTGAACGGGGGGGTGATGACATTTCAATTTCAGATATCACTACACTTTGTAGAATTTCTCGTGCAACAGCAGGAAGAAAATTAGCGGATCTTATTGATAAGAAAATAATCAAAAGAATTGGAAAAGGACGTGCAACACGATACCGGAAAAACTAAAAAGCCTACCACAAGATCTTGTGGTAGGCTTTTGTTAGCCCCCCCAACCACAGATAATTTATGATTGGGTTTTTGGGTGGGTCGGTGTCTTTTTAGAAGTTTTCTGAGATGTACTGATCAATTTCTTCTTTTGTAGGTTCTTCAATTGTTGTTAAACCGAACATATCACAGTCACCATTAGCATCGATCCATCTTTGGCGTCTGATTTCACTTTTAGCTTTATTTCTCATCTCAATTTGATCAATAGTTGTTTCAAATTGTTCTACAATTTTTTCAACCTTCTCAACGACAGGTTTGAGCTCTTGTGGCTTAAAAGCATTGATTACTGCTTTGTTAAAAGCATCACCAAAAGCATTTTTGATAACCGAACCTGCAAGTGCAGCATCTTGTTTGAATGTTACAAGACCGTTAGCCGTAACATTACCATTGTTGATATCTGTAATAAGTTTTGCTGCTGGTTGTATAGCAACAGTATTTTTTGATGCGAACCAACGAAGGTACCATGACATTTGCTGTTTCCCTGCTCCTGTTGTTGTGCAAGGCTTAACAGGAATCTGTAAAATTCTACATGCTAATGTATGCCATTGCTTTTGAATTAAATCAATTTTTGCAACGTCTTCTGTAAAGCGTGTTTTTAATTTTTCTGCGATTGCTGGAATTATGATATTTTTTTCAAGAAATGTTGTGAAATAGACAAAACCATTATCTTTCTCGAGAGTTGTAAGATTACTATTTGCCTCATTAAGTAGATCAGTTACAGTCGTATTAATGCCATCAAGTGTTAACTGATAGTTTGTTGATGGTATAGATCTACTGATTTCACTGATAACTGAAAAACATTCTGTTGCTGATTTATTCGCATGCAATGCACCAGCAAAGCAAGCGATTGCTGCAAGTGTAAGCAATTTCTTATTCGTAACCATGATATAACCTCCAAGTTATAAACTAACAATATAAAATAAGTACTCTTTTTAACATTCCATTTTTTAACTATGAACACAGGGATATTACTATTGCTCTATGCCCGAAAAGGGACATAACGTAGAAATTTGGCGTATGCCAAGAGAATAATAACCTCCGTCTGTACATAATTTCCTATTAGTACATTTTTAATTGTACCCTATAAAAAAAGAGGCGTCAAGTGCTCTTAGATGAAAAATTTCAAATATTGCATTTTTTTGATCATTGGCTACCCTTACAGATGATTTTTACCGGATAGAGCATAGGTATAGGGGTATAAGATGAATACAGTGAAAAAGCTTGCATTGGGCCTCCTGGCGGTTGCTTTGGTTGATTTTAACCTGGAGGCGGCATCAATCAGCCCTGCTGAGCGCGTAAAATACCGTTACCTCAAGAGTAAAATGGACGCATTACCCCCAAAAAAGGGGCTTTTGCGAAAAATGCCTGAGTATTTGCTTCATATGGGTATTGCTGGCGGGTGCGGCCTGCTTGCCACTGCTGGTACCCACCTGGTACTTGGCGACCCAGGGGCCCAGGAGCGTGAAAAACAGAGACAGGGGCTATGCCAGGCCCTTAAGGAATTTCAGGGCCTTGTGGATGCTAAAAAGAGGTATTTTGAGGGGATACGGAAAAGGGTGCACGTACGTGCCGGTATTACTTCCAACGTTACGGTTGAGCCATCAAGCTGGTTGGCAGAGAGTAGATTGACCAATTCACAGAACCAGAGTAAAAATAATGACGCTCACCCTGCCTGTCCATCGAAGCTACCTGAGCGGAGTTGGAAGGTGCGAGGACTTGTCCGAGCCTCGAAGGGTACCGTAAAAAATATTTATCTCAATCGTCGAAATACCCTTATTTTTACCCTTACAAGTGTTGTTACATTCCTCATCCTACGTCGGTATTATTACTGGGAGCCAACACCCTTTAAAACAACGTTTGAGGTGTTTATTGCTCAGTGGCCACAACATAAGCCGTTTGTACCAGATGCGTTTTATCAGGAGTTTGATGAGATGTATGAGGGGTATGTACAAAATGGAAGCAAGCTCCCCTTTGATGAGGAGCTTGCGAGTAGAAAAATGCAGTTTATTGATTTGAAGATTTTGGATGCGTTGTATAGAGCATGACCTTTATTTATACCCCTAGGTGTTTTTTAACTTCTTTAATTTTATCTCCAATGTCACCCTTGTTGTTTCTAATGACAGTTCTCATGGTTTTACCATAATTACCTGTTTTGAGTGATTCCATGTAGCTTTCTACTATTGCTTTTTGAGCTTTTAGTAGGATTTCTCGTTTACTATCGTTTCCTTCTTGTTTTATTCTATCTGCCATTTCGGTTATCAAGCGAGTGTATTTTCCAGTTATTTCGCCAAAATTAATAACCTTTTCAGTCATGGATTCAATTGATTTTTCTAGTGCTGTTATATCAGCGCTTGCTATGTTTGAACATGATACTATAGCTGCAAAAATTATTGTTATAATCTTTTTCATTACATTACTCCTTAGTGATTAGGATGCAAAGCCGCCTATTTCTATTGCTTCGTGCTCTAGAAGTTCGTCTAGCTTCTCAAGTCGAGGGTCATTCTCATCTTGTTCGTCGATTCTACTGATTAAAGCTTCGATTTTATCTTGGACTTCATTTTTATCCAACTCAGCATCGTTAGGCAATTCGGCAATCAAAGTTGTGATATCGTCCAGATCAACCTTGCTAGGATCATCAATACCAATTTGTATGTATGCGATTAGCGCTGCAGTTTGTTTGCTCTGATCTCCAAGAGTTTTGATCTGTTTAGCGTTAAATGATGTTGTAGTTGTTGGCGGAGATGGTTGTGTAACAGGTTTATCTTTATAGATCTCAGCTTTAATCTTGGCATCTTGTGCCATGCCTTGGGCTTTTGTAACCGCATCATTAAGATCTGTTATTCTAGCGTCAACATTACCAAGATCCGTGTCGGTTTGGTTTACTACAGTAATAGCATCAGTGATAACTTTTTGTACTTGATCCGCATAAAAATTAGGCTGGTTATCTTCAAGCAGTTTCTCTGTTGGTACTGGGTGTAAAGTTTGATTTGCATATTCCATAATGTCATCACGAAGTTGCTGAGCAATTTGAGTTTTTTCGCCCAGTTTTGCACTAGCAATCTTATCTGCCAGTTTTTTAGCATCGTCATCTTCATAGATATCAGCAATTTGACCCCAATTTTTCGAGTTCACATCGTTTGTAATTTGTTGTAAAGCATCTTTAAAGGTCCGTTCTCGAGCTACCAAATTTTCAGGTTTGAGCCCCGTTGTAAAGGTTGTGTATGCGTTCTCTGCCTTATCTTTTACTTCTTCAATAGCTTTGGCATCAAGCAATGCCTGAGCGTTTGTTTTTGGCTGCTTGTCAGTAGGATTAGGGTTGTTGCTAGTCCAATCCGTAATAATCTTACTGAGTGTTGTAATAGTAGTGTCTCTCAGTCTTTCCAGTCTATTCTGTGCATCAGTAACATCTGCAGTTGTCGGGCCTTTAGGTTCATAGAAACTATCAATTGTAGCTGTGTCGTTTAACGCGTCGTTTGCTTCTTTTGCCTTGTCTGCAAATGCTTGAATTTTGTCTTTAACCTGGCTTAGATCTGTTACCTTGTTAAGCTCCTCAAGAGCCTTTTTAACGCCATCCTTAATGTACTTATCAATGTATGCTTGAATTACTGTCGCATCCTTTACTTGCAAATTAGCATTGGGTGCGTTTTTTAATGCATCGAACTTGTTTGTTAAATCGGTAACTTGCGTGTTAGCACTAGCTAGATTAAAGTCTTTTAAAGCTGTGAATACATTGTTTTCCTCAAATTTTTCTGCATTTTCAATAGCAGTTTTCAGCATATTATCTTTAAAGTCTTTCAAATCACGCTTTGCTTGTTTAGCTTTTGCTTTATCATCTGCCTGTTTGATTTGATCCTCTAGATCTGAAATTTTGGCAAAGACTTTACCTAAAGCATCTACAGCGTTTTCGAAAGGTGTTTGCAGAGCATTTGGAAGCTGAGCTTTTTTAAGACCTGTTGTTGCATCTGTAAGTTTGTCATTAATGTCCCTTGCTTTCTTGCCGTGTTGATTTGCTGTTTCGGTAATTTCCTTGAAAACTGTCACTGCTTCTTTGAAATCACTGATCATGCCACTGATTTCTGTCGCCGCATCCTGAAGGCTTGTAAAATCAATGAATGCTGTTTGCATTTCAGTTTCAATTATTTGAGCTTTTGCATGATTTTCTGCTGTGGTTCCTTTGATTTTCGTGTCAAATGTGTTCTTTGCTGTTGAATTGTCTTTGTATTCTGAAGCACCTATACTTGCAATAGTGTCTAGAGCAGTAGTCCACTTGGCAAGATCGGCTTCGATTTTTTTGTATTGATCTTCAAGTTTTTTAACTTGAGCAACAATTTTTGATCCAGCATCGAATGTGTGCCAGTCTTCTCCTGAAACACTTGTTACAAGATTATCATTAAGAGCTTTTCCATCAATTTTAGCAAGGGTTGTTAAGTTAACTTTGTCTTTATAATCGCCTTTTGCTTTTTTGATTGTTTCTACGATATTTGTAACGATATTTACAAAAGAGCCTTTAATGATATCGAAATCAGATTGAACCTCAGCGTGGAACGTTTTGGCCATTTGGAGAAATGTGACAATATTTCCAACGGTAAACTTATCTACACTTGGAAATTTAGGGCTGGTTCCAGTTTTAGGGAGAGCTTTCTGAAATTCAGTCCATTTTTTATGTTGACTTCCTTGAGGTTTAACACCTAAGAGGTGTGCTCCAGGGAAGCCTGAAAGGGCACCGCCTTTATAATATTTATCCCACAAATTTGCATCGTTACTTTTATTTCTTTTTATTTTACTAATCTGTGTAATTAGATTTTTGATATCATTATTAATCAGATTTTTTGCTTTTGTTTTTGCATTTTTCTTTAACTTATTAATTTTCTTATTAACTTTTTTTTCAAAAGCTGCAATTTGCTTGTCTGCAGGATCAAGAGTTGCTGCATTGATCTGTTGTATTGAAGAAAGGGCCAGGAGCAAAAGAGCTCCTGGTGCTATTTTTGTTATTTTTTTTATTAGTTTTTTCATTATGGTACTCCGTGTTTTTTTAGAGTCCACTAAAATTTAGCTTGAATAGCTGTAATCATATCATTAATTTTTGTCTCAGCGGCATCAAGTTTATCTTTAACAGCTTGATTGATTTTTGCATCAGCTTCACTGGCAACTTTTTTGGCAAATGGAGCATTATCAAGTTTAGTTGCCACCTTACCGTCAAATCCTGGTGCCTTGGCAACATTGTCAGCACCAATTTTTGTTGCGATTTTGTCTACATCAAGTTTACCTGCAACTTTTCCATGGAAAGCATCATCGCCTGATAAGGTGTTAGTAACAGGATCTTGTAGAAGGGCTGGATTTGCTGTTAAAGTAGCGGCTATTTTAGCTTTACCCTGATCGACAATTTTGTCAGTGACGCCATCTGTATTGTTTTTGATATTATCTGTAATGTCCTTAACAACATCGTCCTTATCTACTGCTGTTGCAGTTACAACCTTTTTAATTTCATCTTCAACAGTTTTACCGGCACTAGCGTCAACTTGCTTAGCAAATTTGGCAAGTTCTTCAATTTGCTTAAATTCAACACCTTTAAATGTTGTTGCAACACCACTTAAAACCGCTTTAGCATCATCCTTGGTATATTTAGCAGGATCAGTTACTTCTTTAACAGTAAAATCACCTTTACCGGTACCTGCAAATTGTTTAATAAGAGCTTTAACTGCAGTTACTTGTGCTTCAGAGAGCGCTTCTTTTGCTTGTTTAACTGCAATGTCTTTTGCTTTAGCGATATCTTCTGCAATAACGAATTTTAATTGTTTGATACTGTCTATAGCTAATTGAAGAGTCTTTTGATTTGGGAGCTGATCAAGATTTGTAACAAATATTTGCGTGAAGGACTCTAACTTATCTAAGAGATCATCGAGTTTTTTATGTATATCTTTGCCTTTCATATCGGCAAATGAAACAGGATCCTTGTCTGCATTGTTCTTATTCTTGACTTCTTTAGCAAGTTTTTCAAGTGCACTCCAAATATCATCAAAATCTACATTAATTGTGATTCGGGCAGTATTTATTTTGGCTGTGGCTTCACCTACTGCAGAAGCCTGTGGAAGATCTGTATTAAGGTCATCAAGGGCTTTTTCTACACCAGCGGCATCAGTTGCCTTTTGGATTGCAGTTGATGCATCGTTTATTTTTGTTTTAGCTGTTTCAAAATGTGTAGCTGCCTTTTTTTTAAAGTCTGACCTACTAGACCATGCAGCAGCAAATGATTGCTGGTTGAGAACGAAAAAAGCAACTGTCAACAGAGTACAGATGCTTGATAAAGTAATAAACTTTTTAGTAGTCTTCATAATTAGATCCCCTTTGTACGATTTGTGTTTATATAAAAATACTATTTAACTATCACTATTCATTATATTTTTTCTATTTGTAATAAGTCAATAGAATGCAAAAAGAGATCTTAAAATAAAGAAAGGCCGCTCTGAAAGCGGCCTTTCTTTATTTTAGTCTGTAAATTGAAGGATAATTAGAAGGAGATAGCTCCTTTAATCCAGAATGCCCACTGGTCAAATGCTGAGTTGTCATGGGCAAATTCATAGGAACCACCAACTGAAGTAGATGCTGGATAGCGACGGTTGAGGTTCATTTTGTAACCAACGCTTGTGTAAATCTTGTGGGTGAATTGTGTTGGGGTTTTTACTGCATTGATATCAAGGTCATCGTTGGTAAGTGTACGGTTGTTACGAATAACAGGAGCTGTTCCTGTTCCTTTGACCTCAAATTTTTCGGTAGTGTCGTAGTCTTTTTCAGCTATTCCAATGTTGTTGTCTGCAAAGTTACCTTTGAGCCAAGCTGACTCCTGATCTTTCCAATAAGCATTGTAACCAGCATCAATGATGAAGCGTTTTGTTTGGAAGGATACGTTTGCAAGGGCATCAAACTGACTACCAGGTTTAACGCGTAAGCTTTGCGCTAAAACATTTGCGAGAGGGAACAAAGGCTTATCTTTTTGGTCTAGTTTCCCTGCAAGGTAGTAGTGACCGAACGGGATATCTTTTACACCAACTACGCGAGTTTCACTTGCTTCGAAAAGGTATTTGTAGTTAAAGCCAAGATTAGCTTTAATTTTTCCTTTTTTACCTTCCCAAATCTGGAAACCACCATCAACGCTTGCGCCAAGGCCAAGGTGTTCGTTGTTACCATAAATTGGTTCAAAAAGGTATTCACCACGAGGTTTGTTACCTGTTGGGAATGTCATAAACACAGAAATGTTCGCGAATTTTTTATCATCGTGATGCCACATATAGCCAAGACCAACGTCGATGTCTGCAACACCGCCAGCACTGCGGCGATTATCAACTTTTAAGTTTTTAAGTGAGTCCTGAAGGTCTTCATCTGATGTCGCACTATCAACTTTTACGTTTCCTTTAAAGAAATCTGCAAGGGCAAAGCTCTTGCTGCTGCCACCTGTTCCTATTGTTACCTTTTCCTCATCTTCAAATTTCATGTTGATGTTGTTTTCAACATGAACGAGGGGAAGGCTTACTTTAAAGAATAGGCCTTTGAACGGTGAATTAAAGAACTGGTGGTAATCAAAGCGTGCTCCCCAAACATCTTGGTCTGGGCTTAAGTTGATTTTACCTTTAGCTTTGTTGGTATCGTTGTCATTGAGCTCATGAATTAAAAAAGCACTGTCAATATCAAAACCGTTTGTAGAAGTAGGGGTTGCTCCAATTTTGAAGGTGCTGCTGTTGTTACCAATACCAAAATAGTGGCCAGCATTATCATCAGAATCAGAAAATTGGTAGAATGGTGTTACTTGTACATGGCTCTTGATACGTTTTTTCGCATGATGCCATTTCGTATAAATGTGTGAATGCCACGCTGCTTGTTCCATTGCCTTGTTCACACCAACAGCGCGGGGTGTAATGAAGGTTTTTTGTGAATGTGATCGGTCGGCAAATACTGAACTTGCGCACAGTGCC
>JAUIHA010000006.1 GCA_030432505.1 bacterium
ATCAAGTGGTGGAATAGGCAGGGCATTGAATACTCCCAGCATAATATTGACGTATTTGGTTGCTCGAAGAATTTGTAAAAGTGAGACTGCAAGCGCTGGTGGCATGTAGTTATTGGGAAAGTATTTGATGAGATACATGCAGATAATGGCAAGTACAAAATTAGAAAACGGTCCTGCAAGGGCGGTTAGGATTGCATACAGCCGTGGGTGTTTAAAATTTCTATGGTCAAATATTACTGGCTTTGCCCAACCAATTCTAAAAATCAAAAGAAACAAAAGACCCATTGGGTCAATATGTGCAAGGGGGTTAAGTGTTACTCGCCCTTGGCGGCTTGGTGTGTCATCACCCAGTAGCGTTGCGGTGAGTGCATGCGCACACTCATGAAATGATAATGAAATGAGAAATGCAGGGAGCATGATGAAAACTGCCGCAAGAAACTGACTCATTGGGCTCACCATGACACATCCTTATGGTTAAGCAACAACCATGAACATTAAACTTTTAATGTACATATGTAAAACGTACAGGTTGTTTAAAATAACATCACTGATTCCCGGAAGAAAAAATATTATGAGAATTATGTATAGCGAATAGGCTTCAAGTGAATCAAGAATATACTGTTTTGAGTATGGAAGCAGGTAGCGTAGTACCTTGCCGCCATCAAATGGCGGGAGTGGAATAAGGTCCAGTATGCCAAACCAAATTGCCATGTTAATGATGGCATCAAACATTTGGATGAGAGAAACAAAGGCGTATTTAGGTAGATTGATGAATGAAAACGCTTTGAGTGTTAAGCAAAATAAAAATGCGAGAACAAAACTTCCAAGCGATCCTGAAAGTGCTGTTAAAATTCCACCAAGCTTGTGATAGGTAAAATTGTTTTCGTCAACGGGAATACGGTGTGCCCAACGTACGCCAAAGGCAATCAAAAAGAGAATGAGCATGCCTGTTGGAATCATTTCACCAAAGATTACTCCTAAGATTAAAAAGAAAGCAAGCGTTGTGGTGATGCCCATGATGTCTACATGAACAACGGGGTTCAAGCTTAAAAAACCATAATATTTTGCGGTATCATCACCCATTGCGTAGGCAACAAGTGTTTGGAAAAAACCACGGAAGGTAAAGACTGCTAAAAATGCAGGGAAGAGGAGGGCAACTTGTGTTAAGAGAAAATGGATATTATTTGTCATCATTATGAAAAAGCCTTTTGATTATAACTAAAATTAGTGAGAGCCCCTACTCTTGGGGCTCTTGTTTGAAGTCTAAAATATCTTTGCTTTATGGTCAAACGATGTCTGTCTTAGTTTTATCTACGCCGCTTTCCACGGGTTAGATTCAAGCTAATCTTGAGCCCAAGGGTCATATCCTATAGGGGGCGTTCCCATAAAATTCACGTTGTATTGTGAGTTCTTTTTTTGCCTTGTTATAAACTTTTTTATAACTTTTTTCACTGTCTTTTAATAACGATATAGAAGGTTTTATTCGGTTATCTTTGCAACGAAATCTTCCGCTGTAATACTGTATAGGTCCTGCTAAATTATTTTTTGCGTTTAGTACGAAACCTTCTTCGTCAAGATTAGAATACTTGACAATAATAACGTCTTTCAAATCATAGCTTTTAGTTTTTAATTTTTTTATGAAAAATATTTTTCTAGATGCATCGCAACGTATATCATTGCCATTATCAAATCTCAAAAAACAATCAGTCAAGAATTTAGCTATTGGTAGTTTTGTAGTAATGGACTTGATTTTATGGCATGCATTACCAGGAATGGTAGAGATCAATTTCGTAATTTTTTCATGGTTTATTTCAATATTTTGGAGAACACGTTCTTCATCTAGCAGTAATATTGATGGCATATTAATATGATCACATGTTAGGCAACTTATTGGAGTAGCATTTTGTTCGGGAAGTACAGTAAATGTTTCTGATCCAGGAGTATAAAGTAAGTTTCCTAAGCATTCACCTGCTTCAGAGTAGAATGCAAGATCGCTTACTGTATGATCCCTGCGTAGTTTGTTAAAAAAATCTTCCAAGTTTATTGTCCCTGGCATAAAAGACATATCACTAACGCCGCGGATTAAATGTATATAGGGTGTAAAGGTAGGCTCACTTGTTAGATCCTTCAATAAGTTGAGAGCTAATTTTGCGGAATGTCCCGGTCCGTAGCAGCTTGATTCACAATTGGCTATTGTCTTTATTGTTGTACCTAAAAATTGTAGGCGATCTAGGGCATCATGTAATTTTAATCCGGATGTTTGTTCTTGTGTAAGAGTTGCATTCTTTGTTCTTTCTAGAAAATGGATGCCTGTTCCATGTCCTGTGTGGTAGAAAATCCAGCTACATGATCCTGGAAGGTAAATTTTACTAAGTTTTTTCCAGCAATTGACGGTAGGAGGCTCATTGGCATTGTTTTGATTCCAGATGGCAAGAGATTTTTTCAATTGAGAGAAAGAGGAAATTTCTTTTAAAACACTGTTATCATTAATAGCAAAACCACCAGAAACATTTGTATTAGTTACAGCTTCGTTTGGAATTAGGAGATAATAATCTCCATGGCATGCTTGATACACTTTCCAGGTTGTGAATAGGCTGTGAATTGCTGCTTTATGATTAGGGCATAATTTGATGTATTTTTTACGACGTTTAGTGTTGGTTTTTTTTGAATTTTGAAGTACTTCAATGTTTTTTTTGTTTTTTTTAATCTGGTCTTTCTCTTGTTGTATTATGCATTCTAATTCATTTATTTGTGTCTGATTTTTTGCATTACTAGCTATTACTTTTTTATTTATAGCAATCATTTTTTCTTGAGTCGCGCTAATGACAGCAATTGCTTTTTCATTATCAGTCATAAGTCTGGTAATGAGTTTTGTACAATCAGCAATTTTTTTTGTAGAATCAGCAATTTTTTTTTCGTATCTATTTTCTACATTTGTTATTGCATTGTGAAAAACATTCCCTGTTACAACGATATTTGCTACAGGAACTCCTAGGGCTTGTATGAGTTTGCGTAACATTGATTCGCTTTCTCCATGATGGAGAGAGTCTTCCTTTGTTCCCATTATCTCAATAACGTTACGTGGGTGATATGATTCGTGAAGTTTTGCATGTGTATTGCTGAAGATGACAGCAGCAAAAAGGAGGCAGAGTAATTTTTTGATAGAATTCATAGTATTCTCACAATATTTATTAATGATTGAAGGATTTTTCAATTGAGCTCAATATTCTAGAATACTTGTCTGAAAAGTCAAAAGTCAGTCAAAATATGGTTAAAAAGTTGAGATGCGAGAGAAAATTTGATTACAAGAGCTCTCCAGCTCAGCTGAATGAGGGCTATCTTGCCTCTCTTCCCAAATGGCGCTACAATTCATACAATTGACTTTGATATTTGCCCAGAGGGCCTATTTATATATGAAAGCAGGGAGAGCATTCATGGAGAAAATGAAGAAAAAGTCTTTAGACGGAGGTATTGCAGGTGCTCGTGGAGATAGCGAGCCGAGCTTTTTACAAAAAATTATCCCCCCGGCAATTTTATCATTCATTACAGCCCTGATCTATTATCCATCGCTGAATTATCCATTCCAATTTGATGATGTGGCAAATATCTCAAAGCGTTTTGCTATCAGATTTGATAATCCACTTAATCGTTGGTGGTGGCACTCGCGTTGGTTGTGTGATTGGTTGAACCGCGTGAATTATAAAATTGGACGCTTTGATCCATTCTACTATCGTATGGTGAATGTAGGGATTCATATTTTAGCCGGCGTAACACTCTTTTTCTTAGTCTTCCGTTTATGTAAATTTCTAAAAACAAAACCGTTTATTTATGACAATGCGCTTTTTATTGCAACGGGAACATCGGCATTATTTTTACTGCACCCAGTACAATCACAAACAGTTTCATATGTGATTCAAGCGCGTGCAGAAGGGCTTGCATCATTGTTTATTTTGGCAACACTGTGTTCTTTCGTACATATTTTTTCAGTAACAAAAACAGCGAGTAAAGTCGCGACACTTGCAGGCTTTGTTTTCTTTGCGGTGCTTTCATGTGGGACAAAAGAAATTGTAGTTGTGCTTCCCTTTTTACTCGTTCTTGTTGACTGGATGTTTATTGCTCAGGGGAAATGGGAGAATTTTAAGAGCCGTTTGGGTATTTATGCACTGGTGCTTGTGAGTTTTACCCTGCTGTATATTCATTATGTTGGTTGGATGCCTGTTAAAAATATTTTGAGTTTTAAGACTAGAGTTGCTAACAATCGTGGTAATGTTTTGACTTCACACGCTCTACGTGGCATTACGCCATATTACTTCTTTATTTCAGAATTCAAAGTTGTTCTTCACTATCTCTTTATGTTCATTTGGCCGTTTGGTATCAGTGTTGAATATGACTGGAAATTGGTTACAAGCTTTTTTGCTTGGGATTCATTATTGCCAGCACTTTTCTTACTCCTTATGATTGGTGTTGCATTCAGAGAAATGTTCAAAAAACGTTACACGTTCTTTTCTTTCGGATTGTTTTGGTTTTTAATTGCACTTGCTCCTCGTTCAACCATTGTCCCATCTCCAGAATTAGTGTGCGATTATAAAACCTATCTACCATCGGTTGGTGTCTATTTTATTTTTGCAGTATTGTTTACCTTTATAGCTAAAAAGGTAATTGAAGGGTTTGATGGTAATGGTCTTATCAAATTGCTGAGTTCTCAAAAAATGTTTTTTGAAAAAACTCCCGCATTTGGATTACTTTTACTTATTGCAATTCCGCTGAGTGCTGCAACAGTAATGCGAAACAAGGTGTGGCGTTCCCCGGTAGAGTTTTGGGCTGATAACGTGAAAAAAGCTGGCGGTAAGGCACGTGTGCATAATAACTACGGAGTAGCTCTTTCTGAAGCAGGTAAAATTGATGAATCAATTGTTGCGTATAAAAAAGCAATTGAACTTGATAAGTATTATCAAGATCCACTTAGTAATCTTGCGGTTGCTTATTCAATGAAGGGTGATATTGATAATGCAATTGATTCTCTCAAGATGGCTATTCACATTGCGCCAAATTATCCTGAAGCGTATAACAATTTGGGGTCACTGCTGATTCAAAAGAAAAACTATGTAGATGCAGAGCGTATGCTAAATAATGCACTTAAGCTTCGACCATACTATGGTAAGGCCTACTACAACTTAGCCCGCTTGCATGAAGAAAACCGTAATAGTGAAAAAGTGTACGAGTATTTGAAGAAAGCAACAAAAGGTGATCTTGATATTCCTGAAGTGTTTTACAAGCTTGGTCTTATCTGTTTGCGCCTAAAAAAATATGATGAAGCTGAAATAGCAATTCAAACAACATTGCGTCGTGGTATGAATAATACTGGTGTTTGGTTTAACCTTGCAAACGCGTACTACATGAATGAAAAATATGATAAAGCAAGACCAATTTTCAAAAAGCTTGTCATGGATCACCCTGTTGATGTTCGTTATACTTTCAACTTAGCTGAAACATGTTTTGCTCAAGAGAAATATGAAGAAGCGCTTGGCTATTTTCAAAAGGCAACTACGCTTCCTCGTCCACTACCACAGTCATTTATGCGCGTTGCCACCTGTCTTGAGCGCTTGAAAAAATATGATCGAGCAAAACAGTATCTCAGAGAGCTGTTGACGGTAAAAGCACCTGAGCAATTTACAAGAATGGCGCAAAATGAGCTTGCTCGCATTGAATTACAAGAGAAATATACTCAAGGGAATGGTAGTATTAAGTTGAGTGATTTGAAAAAAGCATTTGCATTTAAAAATACATCAACCGCTTAAAAAGTAATTATGTGTTTAATGTTAGGAGAGTGTCATGAAGAATGTTAAATCGTTTCCTCAGCAGATTTTTTCTCGATTAACGCTGGTTATTCCTGCGTTACTCAGTGTTGCTGCTATTTTGTTTTATTTGCCATCACTTCGTTATGGCTTCATGTTTGATGATTTGCCGACAATTGTTGAATATCGTCATATCCAATTTTTTAATCCTTGGGAACAGTTCTTTTCAAATTCACGTTGGATATCACGTATTATGCATCAATTGTTGTATAAGTGGTATGGAGCAACTCCAATGCCATACCGCGTGGTGAATTTATCCATGCATGTGATATCTGGAATCTTGATGTTTGCCTTGGTTTACAATGTTTGTAAACGCCTTCAAAATAATGAGTTTTTGCAAAAACAAGCATTATTGTTTTCAAGCTTGGCAACAGGTTTATTCCTCCTGCACCCGGTGCAAACACAAACGGTTACATACATTACACAAATGAGTTTGGAAGGCTTAGTTGTTCTGTTTACATTTGCTATTTTACTGACGTATTTCTTTGCAGCAAAGGTTGCACGTGGAAATGCAAAGATTGGTCTGTATGCACTATCATACGTGTTGGCATTGTTTGCTGCAGGGACAAAAGAAATTATTGTAACGTTACCATTTTTACTTGTTTTATTTGATTGGTTTTTGGTTTCAGAAGGGCAGTGGCATTCATTTAAAAAACGTATTCCACTCATGATGGTTTTCTTTTTAATGCTTGGCGTTGTCTTTAATAAACTTGGTGCTATTCGTCCAAAAGCAATTGTACAGGCAGCAACTACGCCAGTCATGAACAATCGTGGAAACCGGTTGACTGAAAAACCTACTGAAAAAATTACTCCAGGAAGTTATGGGCGTTCGCAATTTAAGGTCATTACGCATTACATGACAATCTTCTTTTGGCCATTTAATATCAGTTTTGATTATGACATGGTGCTTTCAAAAAAAATGACTGATTCTGATGTGTTATTTCCCCTACTCTTTCTTCTTTCAATTATTGCTTTGTGTTTGTATCTCTTTGTGAGAAATTTAGGAAGCCTGGTTGCATTCTCATTTGGCTGGTTTTTTATTGGTGTACTTCCACGAGCAAGTTTCTTCCCGGCCGTTGAGCTTGTGTGTGACTATAAAACTTATATTTCCTCGTTTGGAATGATGTTTTTATTAGCACTGATTGCAGTACATGTTATTAATTTTGTAGCGCAAAATTTTGATGTGCTGGTTTCAAAACAACAGCAAGTAGCCGCTGTTTTACTTCTTCTTGTTGGTGCTGGGTATGCATCAAAAGTGCGTAATAAGGTATGGAGTAGTGAGTTGTTGTTTTGGAAAGATTGTATTGAGAATGCGCCAAAAAAAGCACGAGCATGGAACAACTACGCGGTGGCATTGTGGGAGACTGGTTCAATTGATAATGCCATTAAGAGTTTTAATAAAGCTTCAGAGTGTGACCCAACCTATGGTGAACCTCACGTTAATCTTGGAACAATTTATCAAATTTCAGGGAAAAAAGATTTAGCCTTTGAGCATTACAAAAAAGCTGTTGAATCTGGAGAAGGGCATCCTCAGTTGTACTTTAATTTGGCGGTACTTCATTCAAGTAATGATAACCAGCTTTCTGCTGAATATTGTTTTAAAGAAGCAATCAAGCTGAGACCATATTATTCAGCAGCTCATGCGCAATTGGGTAAATTATATCAACAACAAAAGAGAATGGATAAGGCACTTGCTTCGTATGAAAAAGGATTGAGTCTTGATCCTAATAATAAAGAACTTCGCTACTTATGTGCGTATGCGTATCATGACTCAGGTAATATTGATCAAGCAATTAAAAACTTTGAGTTAATTGATAAAGGTTACTTGGAAACTGCATTTGTTCTTGGTTCATGCTATTACCAAAAACATAAATACGATAAAGCGTGTATAAATTTTGAAAAAGCATGCAGACGAGATAGTAATAACTTAACCTATGCATATAATTATGCACAGGCATTGTTAAATTGTTCTCGCTTTAGAGAGGCAATACCATTTTATGAAAAATGTTTACATGATAAAAACACGTACGCGTTTGCACCCCTTCATTTAGTGCGTTGTCTTGCAGAGGTTGGTAACACTACTCGAGCTCGAGTAGTTATTGATGATGTGTTACAGACATCTCCGCATGCACACATAAAAGAAGAAGCGCAACGCTTTAAAAATGTATTAAGGAACGCATGATTTTAGAAGATATAAAAAAATGGCCCCTTAAGTTGGAACAAGGGGCCAAACTTGCTACAGAGTTTTATACACAGTACAAAGATCAACTTCCTCAAAGAGTGACCAAGATTGCCTTTTTGGGCATGGGTGGCTCAGGAGTAACAGGACGTATTTTAAAAACGTTTCTTGATCAAAAGTCGAAGGTAACAACCTTTATTGTTGATACCCCTGACATTCCTCCCTTTTTGGATAACGATACGTTGATTATTGCATCAACCTATTCGGGAAACACCTGGGAGACGCTTTCTGGTTTGCAGCAGGCGGTTGAAAAAGGGTTGCCAACAATGGTGCTTGCTCATGGTGGTCGGGCGCAACAATTGGCAAGTGAGCGCAATGTTCCGTTTCTAAAACTTGCTGAATCGGTGACGCCTCGCTCAGCGCTAGGAACCTTTATGGGTATTCTTCTCACGCTTTTTGATGATATGGGTCTTTATCAAGGAAAGGCGCTTATTCAGGCATTTAGCAATCATGCCCAAGAGTATATGCCTGCATTTGCAGATGCCTCCTATTTTGATGATTTTTTGACAACGGTTTCAGATTTGGAGTTTTTTCATACTTGGGGGATTAGCGGAGAAAGTGCTGCTTTTGCTTATAGGGCGCAAACCCAGTTTAACGAAAATAGTAAGGTGCAGGCGGTGACCTCGTTCTTTCCTGAATTATGCCATAATTTACTAGTTGGATTTACGGATATAGCCTCTAGGTCGGCTGTTCTCATTTTTCATACAAGTTTTTTGACACCTAATCTGGAAAAAGCGGTTGAGGCAACTAGTGAAATTTTGCGAGAAAAGGGCGTAGATCTTTACAAACCGCCTATTTTAGGCGATACTTTTGAAGTACAGTTGTTTAATATGATTTTATGGGCCGATTTTGCTTCTTGTCATCTTGGGAAACGTCGCAATAGTGAACTGACTCCAGTGAAAATTATTGATAGCTTGAAACAGCGACATAAGCAAAAAGGCATAGACGTCTAGTCGAGGTTGAAACATGAAAAAAGATATTCATCCACAAGTGAATGAAGTTACCGCTCGATGTGTTTGTGGTACGAGTTTTGATACAATCACTACACTCAAAAAGATTGAGCTTGATATCTGCTCCGGTTGCCATCCTCTTTTCACCGGAACTCAAAAATTTATTGATACCGCTGGTCGTATTGAAAAATTCCAAAAGCGTTATGCTAAAAAAGGTGGTAAATAGTAACAGATACTGTTACGAAAATGTTGGGAGTGATATTGCATGCTGGACTGGGGTTCTTTACAACAAGAATATGACAAGCTTATAGAACAGCTTGCAAATCCTTCTCTCAATCAAAATGAACGCATAGAGCTTCAAAAAAAATCTTCTCAGTATGGTCAGCTTCTTGAATTTCATAACGAAATTTCTTCGTTAGAAAAAGAAATTGTAGAGCAAACAAAAGAAGCTGATGCTGAAGAAGGTGAACTCAAAGAGCTGTATCTTGAAGAGATACAGACCAACAAGAAACAACTCAAAGAATTACAAAAACAACTTGATGACCTTTTGTACCCTGCAGATGAACGTAACCAACGTTCAGTGTATCTAGAAATTCGTTCTGGAGCAGGTGGGCAAGAGGCCGCTCTTTTTGCTGCAGACCTTTTTAAGATGTATTCAAACTATGCAACATCTAAAAACTGGTCAGTTTCTATTGTTGAATTAAATGAAACAGACATTGGTGGTTATAGTAAAATTATTGCCCACATCAAGGGTAAGAATGTATTTAAACACCTTAAGTTTGAGTCTGGTGTGCATCGTGTTCAACGTGTTCCAAAAACGGAAACACAGGGTCGTGTACATACATCAACAGTAACTGTTGCGGTTCTTCCTGAAGTTGAAGATGTTGAGATTGATATTCAACCAAAAGATTTACGTATTGATGTGTACCGCGCAAGTGGTGCGGGTGGTCAGCACGTAAATACAACAGACTCTGCTGTGCGTATTACGCACATTCCAACCGGTACTGTTGTTACCTGCCAAGATGAACGTTCACAAATTAAGAACAAAGCAAAAGCAATGAAAGTTCTTAAAGCGCGTATTTACGAAGCTGAGCGTGAGCGTAAAGAAGCTGAGATGAGTGAAAAGCGTAAGAAGCAAGTTGGTGGTGGTGACCGTTCTGAAAAAATTCGTACGTACAATTATCCTCAAAACCGTATTACCGATCATCGTGTTGGTGTAACGCTTAAAAAGCTTGATATCGTGATGCAAGGTTATCTTGATGATCTTCTTGATCCTCTTATGGAATGGGAACTTACTGAGCGTAGAAAGCAAGGTTCTTTATTCGAGCAGGATGCCTAATATTTAATAAGCTATTGTCTTTAATTCTTTTACTCATTAATTCTTATTCTCTGTGTATGCTATTCTATTAAAAATAGTAGTTTTATAATTGTAATGCTTGATTGTGATATCGGTTACGTATACGTAAGATGTCACCCCGGACTCCGATCCGGGGTCCAAGTATAACTCTACAAGGAAAAATATTTGGATCCTGAATCAAGCTTAGGATGACAACAAAGGAGTGGTATGTCTAAATTATTAAAAGCAATACTCGTATTGAGTGTTGCTATTTTTTCTATGAATCTTCAAGCAAATGATGTTCCATATTCAGTTAAAATTTTTCAGCAGAGATTAATGGTTGGAAAGGTCTTGTCATCTGAAGTTTTTGCTCTTATGACTGCTATTTATGAGAAGTATGGAGAGAGATTTCTAAGTAAGCAATTAGTGTCAAGCTACTATGCTAACGAAGGATCAGCTGTTGCATATCTTGAGCGTTCAGATTATGGATTTGAGCAGGGAACAGAAAAAGTGCTCGATGCAATCAAGGGTAAAGAGTTAAATTATTTATCAATTCATTTAATTATTTTCTTCATTGCCATTGCAAATGATGATGTTGCTTTGCTTAAGTTTTTGTGGGCTTCAATGCAGAAAGTTTCTAGTGTATTTCATTTTAATATTTTATTAGATGAAAAAGAAAGTCTGCTTTCATGGGCGTTGCAACAAGTTAGAGTAGATTCTGTTGAAAAATCAAAAATATCTGTATTGTGTGGAAGGGTTGCTCAATTTTTATTTGAGCATAAAGCACGTTTACAAGAGTGTGGTTGGGAAAATGATGATCGCATAAAAGATCATTTCAGAAAAGTTTTACTCTTCAGCCCTGCAATGGCTGACTACATCTACGAAGTTGCTAAAGCGAAAAATCTATGGAAAGCATATAAACTGGCAAATGTAGCACGGGATCTTGCTCAAAAGTATCAACCTAATGATAATCCTAGAAATGATAATCAACAACAAGAAAACCCAGGGCTATGGAAAAGCTTTTGTGGTTGGATGCAACAGTTTAAAGATCTTGCCTCTTCTAACCCTACAGATTACGATTAGTAACTTTTTATTTCACAAACACATTTTTCTTTTTTTGCGGTATAGTGTCTGAACAATGTTCAAATGTTTAGTTCTTTTTTAAGAAAGGATTCACTGTGCAGACACTTATGTCATGGCTATGTGCTGATGGTCGTTATCTAAGTTTGATTGGTATTTTCGCAATTTTAGGTGTTGCGTTTTTATCTTCAAACAACAAATCAAGAGTCAATGTTCGTATGATTTTTAGCGCGCTATTGATTCAGTTTGCACTTGCGTTTCTGATTTTAAAAACAGACATTGGTATTGCAATTTTTTCTGCTATTTCTCGAGGCTTTGAGCAATTGTATCAATTTGCAGATGCAGGTTCAAAATTTGTTTTTGGTAACCTGACTAATATTTCAGGTCCATGGGGCGTCATATTTATTATCAAGGTTATTCCAACCATTATTTTCTTTGGTGCGTTAATGGCATTGCTATTCCACCTTGGTATTGTGCAGATTTTTGTAAAAGTTGCAGCAATGATTATTCGTCCGGTACTGGGGACTTCTGGTGCAGAAACGCTTGCTACTGTGGCAAACAGTATGCTTGGACAAACAGAAGCGCCGCTACTTATTAAAAATTACCTTGCTCGTATGACAGATTCAGAAATCTTAGTGGTTATGGTTGCAGGAATGGGGACACTCAGTGGTTCGCTCTTGGCAGTGTATGGTAGCATGGGTGTACCAATACAGCACTTGCTTTCAGCATCAATTATTGCAATTCCTGGCTCAATTTTAATTGCAAAGATTCTTATGCCTGAAACAGGCAACCCTGAAACAATGGGTGGAAACTCTGTAAGCATGAAGCGTGAAACAAAAAATGTACTTGATGCAATTTCAACAGGAACTAGCGATGGTATGAGACTAGCAGCAAACGTTGCGGCAATGCTTATTGCATTTATCAGTATCATGGCGCTTGTTGACTCCATTCTTTTGTGGGGTCTTGGTTATTCTCTCAATGACATTTTTGCACGTGCGTTTTACTGGGTTGCATACTTAATTGGTGTTTCTCCTGCTGATCGTGCGCTTGCAGGAACACTTCTTGGACAAAAAGTAGTAATCAATGAGTTTGTTGCCTATTCAACATTTGTTGGTGCTGAAATGACTGCACGTACTAAAATTCTTTTAACCTATGCGCTTGCAGGGTTTTCAAACTTTTCATGCATTGGTATTCAGATTGGTGGGATTGGTGCATTGTGCCCAGAAAAACGTCACACCCTTACACGCCTTGGTCTTAAAGCGCTTCTTGGAGGAACGTTGGTGAACTGGTTAAGCGCGTGTATTGCTGGTCTTCTCGTTTAAATTGATATAAGACATCATGAAGACTATTACGTTATTATTTTTATGCGTGAGCATTATTTTTCAGGGGACTCTTTTTGCAGGGTTCCCTCCTCGACCTGTGGAGCCAAAAGAAGAGCTTAATCCCTTTGAAAGGGATAGAGTACAGCTTTGTTGGCAGCAAGCAGGGGGATCTAAGGTAGTCTTTTTTAAGTTACTACTTCAAGCAGAAATTGAAAAACCAACTGATATAACAGCAATGATTTTACCTAAGTCGTTAAGCTTAAATATTTCTGGAGTACCTAAGGGTAATGCGAGATTGAAAGCTTTAAAGCAAGCTGTTCAAGCCTTTCTTGAAATTACAAATCAAATTATGCAAAAAAATTATAGCTTAAAAGGCTCAAAGTCATTTGAAGATCACCTTTGTAATTTGAGTGGCCAACTTTTATGCGATGCTGGTATATGCGGTGAACAGTATTAAACTGTTTCCTTTTTAAAATTTCTTAAAAATAGGTGATTAGTCGTTAAAATTGACTAATCACCCTTTTTTATTAGAATATCTATCTCTGAAAATGGCTGAAATTAGAACTTAATAAGAGATAGCTTTCTATTATGCAAAAAATATTTAATTTTTTAATTATTCTTGTTGGAACATTTTTTACCGGTATTTTTATCAATGAATCATGTTTGGGGAACTTGGGGGAGAATGATATCAGGGCTGTTCTACGTACGAGTGATATGAGAAGTAATGAGAAGCTTGGTATATATTTAGACTCTTTTTCCAATTTTATTGATGAGGATGATGAAGAGTTTTCTGAGCTTATTGGTCTTTCTAATAAATTTGAATGGATTAAGGCTATCTTAAAAAAAGAGATACAATTTCCTACCGTTTATTCATGGGATATTTTGTCTATGCGGAGTAAGCAGGCTGTTCTTGATCAGCTTAATAAATTGCTTGCAAACTTTGGTTGCACCGGTTTTACAAAAGATAGTTATAGCAATTTATTAAAATTTGATTTTAGTGATTATTCTGAAACTATAGTTTCTTCTTACTTCCAGAAAAAAACATATTATCCGAATAGAAAGGAAAGTGCTAAGAGGTCTGCTTATCTTCAATTTATTAAGTGTAGCGATACTGAAATTACGCTTCCTTTATTGGCTCGCGTGGTTATCACGTTGTATCTTTTTGATTATCAAGAAGAAATAGTAGATTTGTATGGTTATTGGGAAAATTACCAGTACATGGACTTTAATGAATACGATTGTAAGGTACAAAAGGTTTATGAACGTCTTTGTAATATGCGAAATCATCTCTTTGAGTATCCAAGCTGGAAGCCTGATAAGAAAGCTTGGCCTATAGGGCAAGGGAAGTGCAGGGATGCGTATTCATGTGATAATGGGGACAATGATGCTGATAATGATGCTTATAATGATAATGCTGATTTATAATTATAAATTCATTTCCATTATTATTATTATTATTATGACATAATTGTTATGAATTTGTAATAATAATTAGGAAAAAAATAATAGAAAAATAACTATTTTCTTTTTTTTTTGCTTAAATAAATAATATATATTTATTTATGTAATATTTGTGTGTGCGTGTGTATATCTACAATATACAGTCACATTATGTCGTGATAAACATAGAACTAATCAGAGAAATAAGAAAAATAAATGGCAAATATATGCTTATAAAAATGAGAATAAAGTTATATTTTTTTTTTATTCAAAATTATTTTGTGTAGTGCCGTGTATTGCAATTAT
>JAUIHA010000007.1 GCA_030432505.1 bacterium
TCTCGATCTGAAGCGCTGGCCCTGGAGCTTTGGGCCCTGGGACGAGGACCTCATCACGGTGCAGGGCGTTGCCCTATCCCTGAATGCCATTGAGCATCGCATTTTGCGCCCGCTCTTTGCCGAGCCCCGGGTGCACTTTGCGCTGAACTGCGCCTCCCTGGGCTGCCCCAACCTCCCCGATGCCTATCCCTTCGCCTTCTCCGGGGAGACCTTGGAGGCCCAGCTGGGGGATCTCACCCGGGCCTTTCTCAGGAGCCCCGAGAAGGGGGCGGGCCCCGATGGCATCTCTCAGATCTTCTACTGGTATCGGGCTGATTTTGTTGAAGAATATATTGAGAAGTACATGAGCCTTGCAACAAAATGGCGAGTCCTCATTTCAACCATTTCATACTTGAATCAATTACTCGAACAAAGTAGCAACTAAAAAAAGAGGGTCCGATTAGTTTCGGACCCTCTTTTTTAGATTTTCTAAAGATGTTTTAGAATGGTAAATCGTCTTCAAATGGTTTTTCGTCTTTGAAATCGATTTCACCTGTTTGAGGAACATCTTCAGTTTTAGCTTCTTTTTTCGCTTTAGGAGCAACACGCTCAGCAACTTTTTTTGCTTCTTGAACAATCGCTGGCTCAGGAGCCGCTTCTTCTGCTGCTGTATTTGCAGACATGAATGTTACACGATCAGCAACGATGGAATGCTTGTTACGTTTGTTTCCATCTTGATCTTCCCATGTATCGAGCTTAAGACGCCCTTCTACAAGAACCTGACGTCCTTTTTGAAGATATTGATTACAGCTTTCAGCTTGCGCTCCCCACACATCAACGTCAACAAAACAAACTTCCTGGATCATCATGCCGGTTTGTCTATTTTTGAACTGTCTGTTTGATGCAAGACCCAAACGGCAAACAGATTGCCCTGTTGTTAATTGCTTAAGTTCAGGATCTCTTGTCAGGTTTCCCATCATGATAACACGGTTGTAACTTGCCATTTTCCAATTACCTTTCAACGTAAAACGGACTATTTTTCGGAATATTTTAAATTTTAGAAAAATGTTAGCATAAAAAAACAATTACGCAAAAATCTATTTTTTCGTAAGCGTTTCTCGTAGTTCATCTAGGGATTTTCGTTGCTCTTGATACAACGATCCCTGACTTAAAAAGCTTTCATATATGTTTTTTGCATATGCCGTTATCAGCGCAGCCTTACAATCTTGCTGAATAAACTCTTTAAATACCTCTTTGCCAAGAAGTAGATTTGGCAACGACATGTGCTGAACCTTCACAAACGGCCAAGCAAGCAGATAATTTATCCACGAGGTTTTAAAAAGTACCACCGTCGGCACCCCAAGCAATGCAAGCTCTAAGGTGATAGTACCGGGCTTACTAATGGCTAAGCAACTTGATGCCATAGCCTGATATTTTTCCTGTTCATCAATAACTAGCCGAATACGCTGACGGTGCGCCCTAAGGCCATACTGCTCTATTTTTTCTTCTAAAAACGTTGGTTTTAATGAACGTGCAAGCGGTAACACAAGACTGCATGCTGGATAATCTTCAAGAAACTTTTTCATAATATCAGCAAAGATGGAAAACATATTCTCAATTTCCGCATGCCGAGAACCAGGCAAAACCACAATGGAGTTTTTCTTCTCTGCTCCGGATTGAATATATGGCTGTAAGCGTTCCAAAACGGGAGAACCTATCCATGATGCTTGTAACCCACGCTTTTTGTACCAATCAACTTCAAATGGATACAGGACTATAACTTCATCACAAAATTTTTTGAGATTTTTCATACGCCACTCGCCCCAACACCAAAGCTGTGGCGGACAAAAATAGGTAATTCGTAGATGCTTATTTTTCTCTTTAAGTTTTTTTGCAAGACGCAAGTTAAAACCGGGAAAGTCTATAAGAACAACTTCTTCAAATTCATTTTCTAAAATATAAAAACTCAGCCGGCGTAGATTCTTGAAAATCTGCGGTAACTTCTTAATAATCTCAATGATGCCAGTAACATTAAGCGTTTCAAAACGTTGGTGAATATGAGCACCAGCACTTTTGAGAAAATCGCCACCAACCGCCTCAATGTGATAATTTTGATAACGTGTGCGTTGTTGTTCTAGATACCATTTGCCGAGTTTGTCACCAGATAGCTCTCCAGCAACGATAAAAAGCTTCTTCATGCGTTTTTAAAACATTCGTCTTTGTTTACCTGTTCAATGATTTTCTGCATAGACTGAGCAAACTTTTCAGCCTTCTGCTGCATTACTTTCCCATCACTGTCTGTTTTTTGTACCTTAACTAAAAACTGTTGATATGATTTCATCTGATTCTGTAAGTCTTTTTCAATTGACTGAACAAGACTATAGGAATTTTTCAAATCACCTCGATCAGCTTTTTTAAAAGGCTTTGCATTTTCTAATAGTTTTTCTAAAACTTGTGAGAATCGGCGCTGCAATGAAGAAAGTCTAACCTGCACAACACCCATATTTTTGTGAACGACCTGTTTCCACTCGTGTTTTTTCAGATTATCCTTCTTTTCGCCCTTTTCTACGAACGATTTTGAAGAAGACAAACCTACCTGAATGCGACCTAGATGGCTTGTAAGATTAATTGTCTGATGAAACAAATCTCGCGTTGTTTCACCGATTTTTTCTTTAAGCGCCTGCTTAGAAAGTCTGTAATTATTTTTTGATTTTACGAGAAAGGTGTCTTTTTTCGCCTGTAGTGAAACCACAGTAAAAAATACCAACGCAAGAATTTTTCGAACCATTGCAGTCTCCTCATCTTCTGTTGTAATTAGGTATTTTAGTATAGAGACGGCACAAGAAAAAACAACGCTATAGTTCTTCTTTGAGAGCTTCTTTTAAAAGTTTTATGTATTTTTCTAGATCAACTTGTAAGTCTTCATACACTTCGTAACAAGAAGCTTTTTCTGACTGCGTTTCATCACTTTTGCAATGCTGCTTAATGAACCACGCCATTTTACTCAACTCATGTAAAATCTTGATTTTATCATACGTACTATCTTTAAACATTTTGCCCCCCGGCTTTTAAAAATAAATAAAATTTTTTATTTATCGTAATAGATAAAGGAAGCAAAGTGCAAGAAAATAAAAAAGGGCATGCAAGAACAAGCCCTTTCTCGTCTTTAAGTTTTTGTTGGTGGATCAAGTTGAAAATCTCAAAGAGATGACGAAGGCATATAATCACCTTCGTCAAAACTAAAAACTAAACTTGAAACTATTTAGCTTCTTTCTTGTCTACTTTTTTCTTTTAGATCTCTTCTTTGTAACTTCTTCAGTCGCTTCTTTTTCATTGTCTTCTTTAGCTTCTTCGCCTTCTTTAGCGTCGTCCTTCTTATCTTCTTCTTTAGGTGCTTCTTTTGAAAAGTGGTTATAAGCATAGTAGCCACCAACAGCTGCAAGTACTAAAGCTGCCGCACCGATTTCTACTTTATGAGCTTTTAGTTTTTCTACTAAAGAATCATTCTTTGCTTCTTCTAAGATATCAAGAGCATCAACTAATTCTTTAACGTCTGCTTTTGAATCTTTAACAAGTTGAACAAGTTTTTTAATTTGTTCTTGTTCGCTTGCTTCGCTTGCAGTATTCGCGCTAAGAGGTGCAACCATTGCAAGTGAAAGTGAAAGTGCTAAAAATCTTTTGAACATGTTTGACTCCTATTTTTATTTTTATGTCTAAGGAAAACGATATAAAAAAAGAAAATAAAATGATGATAACTATCACCAACCAACAAATTTTTTATCAAGACTTACATGTCAAAGAACTACTCCCCGCCTTAACTACTTTTGGCATCTTTTATTTGCCAAGTACCCCATTGGATAAGTAGCTTAGACCAATTTTTATGTATTGCAAGAGTGACATTAAAGAAAATAATGCCAACAAGACAAGAAACACTCCGTAAGTACGCACGGGAGCCCATTTCAGAAAATAGCAAATAAACAACCAGCAAATAAAAAGTAGTTGAAAAAACGTTGTTAATTTACCCCATAATGTTGGGTGAATTTCAAATCCTTCACGCAAACGCATAAGCGACAAAGAACCAATTAAAATAATTGTTTCTCGCCCAACAACCATAAAGAAAAACCATGCTGGTATTTGAAACGATGGAGAGTCAATGAATGACAAGGCACCCAGCGAACATACAAGAAAAAATTTATCTGCAATTGGATCCAGTAGCGTACCCAATTCTGTTTGTTGATTAAAAAACCGTGCAACAAAACCATCGAGCATATCGCTTAAGGATGCAAATAAAAACAGATAAAACGAAAACTTCCACCAATGCTTAGCAATACCTACAACAAGAATCGGAGCTAGAGCAATACGAGAAAACGTTAATATGTTTGAAATAGTAAACCACGTCCTGTCCTCTTTTAAACGATCAAGCGTAGCATTAAATTTTTTCATATACATCCATATTTTATGAAACCATAACCTTTCTTAGGTCTTCACGTTCCTTGATGAGCTGGGCAAATTGAATATGATATCCTCGGCTTACTTGTTTTTTCACCGATTCAAACTCATGCAAATACGAAGGATCAACTTTTGAAAGACGCTCAAATGCTCCATTCTCTTGTTTTATCCAAGGGTCTATCCCTCTAAATTTCACCGGAATAGACATGTCTTTTTGCTCGTACCCAACGCTTGTATAAAGCGTTTCAGATTTCCTCATCAACTCTATTGCTTCCTGAATCACAGAGTCTTTCGACTTCGTCAGCTTATCCCATACTACATCATCGGTAGAAAAATGTATGTCATCTTCTGTAATAAGCCCTATCTCAAGCGCACGTCTAAGCGTATGCGCTGCCCACGTAGCAGTAACAAAACTATACGGACCACCCCACACATGAAGTACTAAATGCATTTGCGCGGTTAAAAACTTACGGGCAACTGTTGGGTTTTTAAAATACCATTTTCCGTCTTCAAAGCCTAAGTCTGCAACAATTTCATTAACATCATCTTGTGTTATAATGCCCTCTTTAATACTTCCACGAAGGCTATACTCAATTCTGTCTGCACACAGGTCAGGATATTTTTGCTCAAGACGCGTACAATGGTTCTCATTACAAATATCCTCAAAATTAACGCCGTGCTTGCGTAGAATGTTATGAACATCATACTTCTTCAAAAACTTATCATGAATAAGATCTTGATATGATTTTTCTTTTTCCTGATGTTTATACAAAAAGTCTGCAACATGAGAAAACACCGTATGTGAAGCGTCATGCAAAAGACCGGCTATTTGCTCTTCTCGACTTGCACCAAACTTCTTTAACAGCGCCCAAACACCAACACAATGTTCATAACGAGTAAAATCAACGGCACCCTTTTTGACGTAATGCAAAATTCCATACTGCTGAATTTTTTTAATACGCTGCATTACAGGAGAATCCAAAAGTTCTCCAACTGCGGGATCAGTTACCTCAAAGTCCCCGTACATTGTTTGAACAACGCGAACAGGTTTTTGTATGTTGTGGCAATTTTTATCCCTAACAAGATATAATCCAGCAACAGCAAAAATTGCCAAGAATAAAAGGATATTTTTTTTCATAGTGCTAAACCTTATGCATCATAACCATTTTTCTATGATCATTACTTTTTACCACTGTTGTAAATTTAATTGGAAAACCTTGCGCGATACGCTTTTTCATTGAATCGTATTCTTGGAAATAGCCATCATTAATTTTGGACAAACGCTGGAACGAACCGTCAGCTTGCTTCATCCATGGATCAAGGCCCCTAAACTTGGTAAACACAACCATATCTTCTTGATTGTGCTTTACATTGATATACAGCGTTTTAGAGTTTTTGATCAAGTAAACAGCTTCTTTTATTTGTGCATCTTGGGATTCATTAAGTATTTTCCAAATGACGTCATCTGTTGAAAAATGAAGATCCTCTTCGGTGATGATTCCTTTTTTTATTGCACGCCTAAGGGCATGTGCCGTCCAAGTGTAAGTAACATAATTGTATGGATTGCCCCATTCATTGAGCATTAAATACATTGGTATTGATAGAAATTTGCGAGCAATAAATGGGTTTTCAAAGTACCATTTACCATTTTCAAAATGTAGATCTCCAAGAATCTGATCAATATCATCTTGCGTAATCAAGCCCTCTTTGAAAGCCCCACGAAGATTATATTCAATTCTATCAGCACACAAATCAGGGTACGACTGCTCAAGACGCTTAAAGCGCTCTTCATGACAAATATCCTCAAATTTAATACCATGCTTTTCAACGAGTTTATCAACACCATAGCGAACTAAAAATTTGTCATGAATAAGATCTTGGTATGATTTCTCTTTCTCTCGATGATTGTATAAAAAATCTCCAACATGAGAGAATACCGTGTGTGATGTATCATGCAAAAGACCAGCTATCTGCTCTTCCCGGCTCGCCCCGTAACGACGCAACAAAGCCCAAACCCCAACACAATGCTCATAGCGAGTGAAATCAACCGCATTTTCCTTAACAAAATGTAGAATTCCATACTGCTGGACCTTTTTTATCCGCTGCATCACAGGAGAGTCCATAAGCTCAAGAATAGCAGGGTCAACTACTTTGAATGTCCCGTACATTGTTTTCACGATACGCTCCTTTGACGTAGGTTTTTCCTGAAACTCCCTTGTTTCCCAGTCTTTGAGTAAATAAAGGCTACCCCCAACAAGAGCAATCATAAACAATACTGCATATTTTTTCACTGATCCACCTTTTTATTCAAATTGAAATATTGCCATTTTTTTTTGCATTTAAAAAAACGTATCTTTCTGGTAAAATAACACATATATATTTTTATTTTTAGCTACTCACACAATTATTTTTCATTTGCACCAATCTAACAATTTTTTGCAAGTACAAACCAACGAAAGAAGACCACCACTATGTTGCCACTTTTCACCTTAAATGAAATAACATTCTTACTTCACACATTCATCATTGCCGCAAGCTGCCTTGTTGCTTTTCGACTAGGAAAAGAAGCACTTGTAGGATTTATCTGTATTCAAGGTATTTTAGCAAATCTTTTTGTTACCAAACAAATGACGCTCTTTGGCATGGATGTTACCTGCAGCGACGTTTTTATTGTTGGCTGTCTTTTTGGCCTCAATATCTTGCAGGAGTTTTTTGGGAAAGAAATTGTAAAAAAAGTTATTGCTGCAAACTTCTTTGTTGTTATTTTTTATCTTTTTATGAGCCAAATGCATTTGTGGTACCTTCCAAATACCTTTGACTCAATGCATCAGCATTTTACGGCAATCCTTGGTCTCATGCCCCGCATCACCATTGCTTCCGTAATCGTTTTTCTTTTCGTTCAAATCCTTGATAGCAAACTTTACGCAACACTCAAAACAGTTACTCAGGGGCGCTACAGCACGCTACGGAATATGATTTCACTCAGTTTTAGTCAATTCATTGATACGACACTCTTTGCCTTTGCAGCGCTTTATGGTGTTGTTGGCTCAGTGTGGCATATCATTTTTGTTAGTTTTGCAATCAAAGTTATTGCTATAATGTGCACTGCACCATTTATGAAGCTTGCTAAACGTATTAACCCAAACAAAGAAATTTAAGATTATGAGCTACTTTAAATTTGAAGTTATCCACCGTTCTAAAAAATCCCGCGCACGTGTAGGAAGAATCCATACACCACACGGCATCATTGAAACACCTCATTTTGTAGGTGTTGGAACCAATAGCGCTATGAAAGCACTTGATAGCAAAATGATCGATAATATCGACCTGCAACTTATGTTTGCAAATACCTATCACCTCATGCTTCAGCCCGGCTCAAAAACAATTAAGCAAGCTGGTGGTATTCATAAGTTCATGAATAGAACAAAGCCAATTATTACTGACTCTGGCGGTTTTCAAGTATTCAGCTTAGCCTATGGTGGCGTTGCTAGTGAAATAAAAAGCAAGGGAACAAAAAAGCAAGATGCATCGGTACTTAAAATTACCGAAGATGGCGTACTCTTCAGATCATACCGAGATGGTGCGAAAGTTCTTCTAACACCAGAAACTTCAATTGAGGCACAAAAAGAAATCGGTGCAGACATTATGATTAGTTTTGATGAATTGCCACCGTACCACATCTCTGAGAGAAAATTACAAGCATCATTTGAACGTACCCACCGCTGGGAAAAACGCTCACTTGATGCACACTTAAAAAATCCAAACAAGCAAGCCCTATATGCCGTTATTCATGGTGGTATCAATAAAGATCTTCGTCTCAAAAGTTGCGATATCTTAAGCAAAATGGCATTTGATGGCTATTCAATTGGTGGAAGCGTCGGGAAAAACAGGCAAGAGATGTTTGACATGCTTTCGTATACCGTACCGGCACTCCCAGAAGACAAGCCTAACCACTTGCTTGGTATTGGAGATCTTGAATCCATCAAAGGTATGATTCCTTTTGGTATTGATACATTTGATAGTTCACATCCAACTAAAGCAGCACGTCACGGGCATCTCTTCACAAAGAAAGGCTCTCTACGAGCAACAAAGGGTGGTAATGCACACATCTTCCGCCCAATTGAAGATGACTGTACTTGTTGGACATGCGAACACTACACGGTTGCCTACTTGTGCCACTTATTCAAAGCAAATGAGCTCACGGCCTTCACGCTCGCAAGTATTCACAATGTTCACTTTATGGTTGAATTGATGAAAGAGTATCGCGAAAAGATACTTCGTGATGAGATTTAAAAAGATCTTTTTTAATCTTTTAAGACGTAGCTTCACATCGTAAGAAACCATCCAATGACGTCATCCTGAATTTAGTTCAGGATCCAAATATTTCTCCTTTTTTGAAAGTTACATTTGGATGCTGAAACTAGTTCAGCATGATATCAGGACGTTTTCTGTATCATATTTGAACAAACACTTGATATCGAATTATCATTTCTCAAAAACGGATACTTGTCAAAACCAAGCAGCTGACACTCAGGCTGAGGTAGTAAGCCAAACTCATCGTATACCATGTGCTGCATACGGCGAACAAGTGCTACTACATCATTTGATGTAGCACCAGGACTAGTCACAATCATATTTGCATGATGTCGAGAAACTTGTGCATTGCCAACGCGTAGTGCACCCTTCACACCAAGTTTGTCCAGATAATAGGCAACGTAAGGAATTTGCTTTGCCTTTCCAAGGTGTTCAATTTCTTCTGGTAAAAAGTTTCTAAAAAAGCTTCCACACGTACGCTCAGTAGGATAACGTCGATTTCGATGACGAATAATTTGATCCCGACACCCCTTTGCATACCATGCCTGCCGTTCACTCACTTTTTTCAGTTTGAGCTTTGCTGACACTAAAAAATAATCTCTTGCTTGTAAACGAGACGCATCATACCCAAAATGAAACCACTCATTATCAACCGTCTCAACAACACCGGTATCTCGATGAATGACCTGAGCTGAAACAAGAAAATCACTTAACAGAAACTCAAAATAGTGGATATTGATGTAGACACATCCTCCAAGAAGTCCTGGAATCCCACTAAATTCTTCCAGACCTACAAGCTGATTATCAAGACACTCGTCAATAAGATCTTGCATCCTAACACCAGCCCCAGCGGTAACACATTTGCCCTCAACCAAAATATTCTTAAGCGCTGGGCGAACCACTAGCCCTTGAATTCCTGTATCGCTGATGAGAATATTTGCCCCTTCTCCAAGCATGGTCACCTCGAGGCTGTTATCTTGAGCAAACGTTAGAGCATCTGCAAAGTCTTGATCTGTAGACGGCTCACAAAAATAAGCTGCTTTTCCACCTGTCTGAAACCAATTTTTATCTGAAAGAGCAATACCACGGGCAATATTCATTATTTTCCTCACCATACATACTTGCTGAAATTCCCTGAGAGTATGCCATACCAGAGAATTTATGCAGCTTTTTTCTCAAATAATTGAAAAATATTTTCTATTTATAAAAAATATTGAAAAAAGAAAACCTAAAGTGCTACTATTAAGTTGTTACGATAAAGATAAGTAGACAAGGGGAAAACCAGGGAGACTTCTCGATGAACATACTAAACAAACTTTACAAATTGACATTTTACTCTTTCTTGGCGATGTTATCAACATCATCGGTTTCGATGAAATCTCTCGCTTATAAAGAATTCAACCGCCTCAAAAACGTTGCGGTATCTCAAGGTGCTCTATCAACACAAATCATGTTTGACTTCACACAGCCTTTTTACTTTGAAAAACGCGTTGTTCCAGAAAAATCTCAAGTAAAACTTTATTTTCCAGGCATGAGCCTTGAATGCTTTAATAAAAGCGATGTCGTTACAAAAATTCAGACGCTTAAGGAACAAGGCCTTCTCAAAAATGTTTATATCAGAGAAAAAAATAAGAACATTCCTAAAGTTGTTCTCACGCTCACTTTTGCAAAGTACCGCAAAGATAAAGACGCTGAGGGCAACAATATTGATAGAAAAAATGCACTTATCATCAAGTGGAGCAAGGTAGATGAAGCCCACCGTCTTGTTCTTGATATTTTTGAAGAAAAATCACTCGAAGTTATTAAAAAAAGCAACTCCGTTATCCTTCAAGCACACAATAACTCACTTTCCCCCCAAAACCTTCTAGTAAGTAACAATCCGTTATTTATTCCAAGACGCTATAAGAAAAAACGTGTAATCGTTAGTAACGAATCCGGGATACGTGGTAAAAAAAAAGGTTTACGCCTTACCACATAGGAAACAACCTGAGTAAAAAATTACTCAAACTCTTACGCAAACAGCAAGGACTCAAGGCCTCACTGCTTACCCATCATATTGCAGAAATATCCGCAACTGATAAAATCCTTTTTGCAAAACAACTCAAGTCTCAACTGTTCATTAGCCTCAAGGTCACAAAGCCTAGTAACAAAATTGAATCTGGTTTTACTATTGAACTTGCAAGCTTTGACATGCGCCCTCTTGCTAGCCTTTCAGCTACCATCAAAAATTCCCTCTTGCCGATTCAACAACAAAAAATTATCACAAAAAAGCTGGAAATCCCCCCGCCTCAAAAATCCAATGACCTATCCATTATTTCAATACGAATAATTTCCACCCAATCATTTTTTAAGCATCTCAGCAGCTCTGACTATCAAAAAAAACTCGCTTACGCCCTCTACAAGGGCATATTGAACCATTTTAGCATTCGCTAACTCACTACTAATTTTCTAAATTCTCAAAAAGCTCTTTAATTCTTTGTTAAACTGGTAAATACCCTTTCAATATATCGATAAAATCGTTATAATTACTGTTGACATATGAGCAGGCGTTCATACAAAATTAAAACAGAAAGTATCATTTTTACATAGAAAGGGATCCAATGAATACGAGCCTTTCTCTGTCCTTTGAGCTCATATACTTAATTGATTGGCTATTGAAGAATGACAAACAGAAACTTACAACACTCATTCAACAAGCTGTATCACATGGTTTAGCTCAAGATTTAAAACGTATTAATCCAAATGATTATCTCAAGGTTTCCGAGGAGCTTTATTCAACGATCCTAGACTTCTTAGTATTTCTAGAAGATACCTTGGCAGAAAACTTGAAAGACTTAAGTGCAAGCAACACGGCAGACAATGTCATGATGCCAGCCATTAAAAAAATTGACGATGAAAACTTAAACGATGCAACACTTCGTAACAGTATTCAAGATGCAAAAGACCAACTTCACAAAGAGCGTGAAGAAGGTCATGAAGAAGCTGCAAACGTTGATCATGCAAAAGAAGTGTTGTATGAAAAGATTCTTGAAAATTGGTTACCTACCAATAAAGAAACAATGAATTAAAGACTATAAGCCGAGGAGGTCTAAGCATTCCTCGGCTTATTACTTTCCCCAACTATTTATCCCAATTCAAATGATTATTCAAAAGATTCTCTAATGATCTGCTAATAACTTCAGCATTTTTTTCTCCATACCCCCCAGACAAAAGCATCACAATCGGAATCTTCCGCTCAAGTGCCTGCATGAATACAAATTCATCTCGCTTCAAAATTCCTTGCTCTGTAATATTCATTCCACCAAGCGGATCCTGAATAAAAATATCGGTACCAGCATTGTACACAATCAAACCTGGTTTTACAGACTCTATTGTCTTAGGGAGCTCTCTTTTCAATGTTGAAAGATATTCTTCATCATGAATACCAAACGGAACAGGGACATTAAAATCTGTTTCTCGAGCTTCCTTGATATCTTGTGGATATATTTTTGTATTGTACATATCAAAAAGATAAATGTTCTCGCTATCTTTAAAAAATGATGCTAACCCATTACCCTGGTGGGCATCTAAGTCTATCACTAGAATATCAAGATCTGGGTTCTTCTCATGTATTTTGTGAAGAGCAAGCGGAATATCTGCATAAAAACAAAATCCTCCTCCTTGATCATATTTTGCATGATGAAACCCTCCTGCCAAGTTAAGTGCCCAACCATGCTCCATAGCCAATTGTGTTGCCAAAATAGTACCACTTGTTGCATAAAGCATTGGTGTAAGTAACTTCCATCGAAGTAAAAAATTTGGAATAAACTGCAAAAGACTAACCTCAGCTATCTCTGCAATAGCATGTGAACTCCTGAGATACTCAAGATATTGTTGCGAATGCACCTTTAAAAGCTCATGCTCCTGTAGTTTTTCTGGTTTATAAAAACGTTGCGGTTCAATCCCAAGATTCTTCACAAGATAATTAAATACCTTACCGAATTTTTTTGTATCCATTGGGTGAAGATTTTCAATTCCCCAAAAAGCAACATCATACTTTTCATGGAATACAATAGGTATTTTATTTTCAGTTGCTAGCTCTTTCTTCTGTTTATCTTGTAATTGTTGAACAAAAAATAGACTCGAACACGCTAACAGAACTGCAGCAATAACTAATCGAACTCTAGATAACATCATATTCCCTTCTATTTTCACAATATCAACGATGACATTATTCTATAAGTTTTTCGCAAAAAATATATTTCTACCTATGGATTAAGCCAACAAAACCTCCTCAATGAGCCTTTTTACAACTCATCCAAAGTTCGCTATCCTTGATATAGGGATTTATTTTATATTGGGGGCTTTCATGAAGCGTTTTCTACTCTTTTCACTCGTACTTGCTCTACTAGCCTTGGCAGGAATCTATGGATCATACTTCAGAATTTTTGATGTCATCATTGAACGAGATATGACAATCTCAAAGTTTCTTCATGAAGAAGTCCAGACGAAAACCGTAGATTATGAGAATTTGGGCCCTGCCGCTCAGAAAATCTATTTGGCAGCACAAGGCCTTGATGATCCTCAAGCTGCCACAGAGATCATACAATTTACTGATTTGGTCTATGGTAATCAAAAGATAAAGGCCCTGAACCAGTCATTCAATATTTATAAAAACTATGACCTTCATCCAGAGCTCGCTAAAAAGCTTGATATCATCGTAAACTACAGCATCTTAGGAAAATCTGATTGGGGACGCCTGGCATCAGGAATACTGAGCTTGACCAAGTACAACCCTAAAAGCTTACTTAAGCGTCTTATCACACTGACCAAAGATACCAAGTGCATCAGAAAGTTTTCAAAGCTTACCCACCTCTTAAATAGGTATATCCCATTTTATAAACAGAAACGCCGCTTTCATAAAAAACGCCTTTTGAGTAAAGACAGCGTTTTAACTGACACCTTTGAATCCATTAAAAGTGGTGCTCGAACGGTTAAAACCCTTGGGGTTAAGAATTCAATGAAATTGGCAAAATTCTTTGGTTATCTAAAATAGGCTTAAAATTCAAACCCCATGGCAATCAAATTCTTACGCACATCATAAATTGGTAGCCCTATAGCACCAGAATATGATCCCTTAATCGATTTAAAGAAATTCCCGCCATAACCTTCAATGATTGCAGCACTTGCTGCATACATGGCAATAGGTGTATTTTCAAGATAACGGTCAACCCAATCAGCTTCTACAAAAAATTCTGCGAGCGTAGTACATGTCCACTGGTTTACTTCCGCGGTTTGCCATTCAGTACCATCCCATACCTTTTTTTCTAGACAACATCCCGTTACCACTTCAGCCTCTTGCTTGCAAAGCTCAGCAAGCATACGCTTAGCATCATCACGGTCCTTAGGCTTTTCAAAAACCTCTTTGGTGTCTACACCACGAATCAACGTATCTGCAGTCAGTACAAAAATAGTATCCCCTGTTTCTTCGCTATGTTCAGGCAAAACTAAGCTTTCCATTTGAGGATGCGAGATAGCAAGCACGTAATCGTAAAAATCATCCTTGCTGACATCAACCCGTTCATCACTATTGTGTGAGATAGTCTTAAATGGAATTTTAGCTTGTTTTAATAAACCTTGGCGTGGTTGTG
>JAUIHA010000148.1 GCA_030432505.1 bacterium
GCTTGCAAACAAATTAGGTTTTCAAGATTCTCTGCGGCTTGCAAACATGGCTGCGTCCGTTGCGGTATCACATATGACGACGTACGCAGTAAGTTTAGAAGAGTTACTCGATAAGGAGGCTGAGATGGCAGCAAAAGCTATTCATGATTGGGCACGTTTAAAGATTGAACTTGATTGGTTGCGTTCAGAAGGCAAGCGTATTGTCTTTACAAACGGTTGTTTTGATATTTTGCATTCAGGGCATGTTTATACCTTAACTGAAGCAAAAAAACAGGGTGATATCTTGCTTGTTGCGCTTAATACTGATGAGTCAGTAAAACGTTTAAATAAAGGCCCTGAGCGTCCAATTAATGATCTTCCGGAGCGTTCGTCATTGATGTCAGCAATTGGTGTTGTAGATTTTGTTACTTCGTTTGATCAAGACACACCAAAAGAAATTATCGAATACCTTCAGCCAGATGTTTTGGTGAAGGGTGGCGATTATAAAGCCGAAGAAATTGTTGGGTATGATTTTGTAACGTCGCATGGTGGTGAAGTTAAAATTATTGATTTTGTCCCAAATAAATCAACCACTCGTGTTGTAAAAAAGATGAAAGACCAGGCAGCAATTTAACTTATGCAGATAATTGGTATTTTAGGTTTTGGAGTTGTTGGTAAATCGTTTTTACGGTTCTTAGCGAACTGTAAGGACGATTTATTTTTGAATGATACAATTACAATACAAGCTGATTCTTGTGTTTATATTTGGGATCAGCGAGATCTTCGGGATGCTGAAAAAACTTTACTCCATGAACACAATGCAACGCATGTTAATAGAAGTGTATCTATAAAACAGTTTTTGCAAGATTGTGATATTGTCTGTACCAGTGCGGGGTTTGATTTAACAGCGTATAAAGAGTTTGATCACAAAATAGTTGGAGAGCTTGATCTTTTTTCACTATTCTCAAAAAATTTGACGGTTGCATTGACTGGAACGTTGGGGAAAACAACGGTAACAAAGCTTCTTGGCACGGTATTAGGACAAGTTGCTTTTTCGGACTTTGATAAAAATGCACGCGTTTTTGTTGGGGGTAACATTGGTAAGGGTCTTTTAGATAATGTTCAAGAGCTAGAAAATTATGATGTTTCTGTTTTAGAGCTTTCGAGCTTTCAACTTGAGCGTAACAATTTGTGTGCACCAGACGTTGCTTTGTTTACTAATTTTTATCCTAATCATCTTGACCGTCATGCCGATTTACAAGAGTATTTTGATGCTAAGTGGAGAATATTTGAACATCAACATTCTCATCAAGTTGCCGTTTTGCCTCTAAGTTTGCTTAAACTTGAAGAATCGATTTCAGTGAAAAAACGAATCAAGCAACTAAAAAGTAGCGTGATATTTTTTGATGATGGGGCAGGAAAAGACCTGGCTTATAGACTTATTGAAGACTATCGTCTTATCGAAACAAAAGATGATAATTTATATTCTGTCATTGTTAAGGGGCAAGAGGTACTACAAGAAAAACGGCTTTTCGCATGTTCTCATTTGAGCAACGTAACGTTCCATGATAACTGGTTGATGGTCTTTGCGGTGCTGTGTGCACTTGATGCGCAGTTTAAGGTGCTTGAGCACGATGTTGTCAGTGGCAATGTTTCCTTTGATTTGCACGAGCATCATCATCGTATGGAGTTTGTTGGAAACTACAACAATGTTTCGTTTTACAATGATTCTAAGGCAACCGTTATTCAGGCAACGCGTGTAGCAGCGCAAACACTTTCAAAAAATAATGGATCAATTATCGTTATTCTTGGAGGACTTTCCAAGGGTGTCGATCGATCAATTCTCATTAATGAGTTGAGGCAATTACATTCGATTAAAGAGATTGTATGTTTTGGTAACGATTGTCAGTCGTTTGGTTTTGAGCAATCATTTGCCACGCTTCACGATGTTTTCAATTATATTCTCAAAATTAGTGCTCCCGGCGATTGTATTTTATTTTCCCCTGGCGGTTCAAGTTTTGATTTATTCAAAAATTACAAAGAACGGGGAGAAAAGTTTAAAGAACTTGTTTTACAAAAAGCTGCGTCTCTATACTAGAATGAGATTCTAAACTGCATTGATTTTATTATAGATAATATCATATAAATGATTGTAGTGAGATATGCATATATTATGGTGTCACCCTGAACTTGCTTTTCAGGGTCCAAATATTATTCCTTAAAATTTACAAGGAATTACATTTGGATGCTGAGAAACAAGCTCAGCATGACGTCTTTTTATGTAGCTTCAAATTATACATTTCAACTAATTGAAATTTGCGTTTATCAGATAACGTAAAGCGAGGCGTTCATGATTCGTGAAGATGAAACGAGTAACGGTGATATCAAAATTTTTCTCAGTATCGTCGGTGTTCTAACGGTTTTAGGACTGGTATTTATTTATTCTGCAAGTTCGGTCTATGCGCTTGAAAAGTTTGGCTCGGCCCAATTTTTTTTACGCAAGCAGCTTTTATATGTGATTCCTGCATTGTGCGGGTTTCTTTTTTTTGCAAAAGTCCCCATTGAAATACTCAAAAAGATAACGCCATATCTATTTTTTGCTTC
>JAUIHA010000008.1 GCA_030432505.1 bacterium
ATACCTACTACGGAGTAAGAAGTGTTTATTCACACACGTTATCTAGTATTTTTTGTACTATTATTCTTAATCAATTTCTCTCTGTATTCTCCTGCTCATACAACATTAAAACAAGCCCCTTTATTATTTGACGAAATAACCTTTAGCTCTGATATTCCTTTTAGTTCTCACGAATTCTTTTACTTGACCGAGCTCAAAGAAAACACTTGGATCTCATCAGAGAAGCTTAATGAAGCCATCTTTGGTCTTGAAAAAAAAGGTCGATTTGCCTCGATTGATAAAAAAATTATTCGAGACCCTGCGGGCACCCGCCTCCACTTTACCCTTATCGGTAACTGGATTTTAAAAAAATGTACACTCCGAGGAATTGTCTTTGGAAAACAAATGTACACAAGCCTTTATACACAGCAACCAGGAGATGTTTTTGATATTACGCTTCACGAAGAATCACTCAAAGCAATTAAGCGACGCCTACACAATCAGGGATACCTTGCTGCACAGGTAACTGATGAACTCATCAGTAATAAAAACGATAAAACGATCCAAGCATTTTTGCACGTTGCACGAGGAAAACGGTTTATCATAAAAGAAGTATCTTTTTCTCTGTTAGATAAAGCACATCACGCAGAAAAAATCACACAGTCATTACACAAACAACTTGTCCGTCGGTTTGCTGAAACTCTTATCAACAGCTACTACAAAAAGAAACACATAAAAAAGCTTGCACGAAAAATACAATCGTTTTTGAAACAAAATGGTTTTCTCCATGCACGCATTATTATGAAGCGAACAAGTAACCATACAGCACACACAGCATCAATTTGTTTTTCTATTAATCTTGGAAAACAAAAGAAACTCGCCTTTGCAGGTAATACTATTTTTTCTGATCGATATATCAAGGAAGAACTCATTGGTGAAGATGAACCTGACTGGCTTTTTTCTCCAGATGTCATTCGTGAGCAATTACTCTATGAATACTATAAGCGTGGCTATTGGCAGACCACAATCAACTATAAATCCCTTGATAGCCAAGGATATCTTTTCTTTATCACCGAAGGAAAGCCTGTTTTAGTAGATCAGATAATTGTACACGATGTAGAAACAAACCAGCGTGAAGCAACCACATCATTTTGGAAAGATCTCTTAAAAAAGAGAACGTTGGATTTACAACTACTTGATACCTGTATAGAAAACCTCAAAGCCTTTTATCGATCAAACGGATTTTGGCTCTTTAAAATTATTGATAAAAAAATTATCAAAAATACTGATAACGATCTTTATCAAGTTAAAATTTTTATAAAAAAAGGACCACAATATTTTTTTGGTAAGATGAAGTTTCCTAAAGAGTTTTCTTCATTAGAAACAACACTGTTTAATAATTTTCAATTCAATAACGATTGGCTTATCCCCTTTAATATCAACTGGTTGCAAAAGCAAAAAGTTCAACTCCTGAATCATTTTCAGCAACAAGGATTTTGGTTTGTAACTATCAAACCAAGCATTACAAAACGGGTACTCAAAAAAAAATCTAGCGATGTTTTGGTCGATATAAACTGGAATATCAAAAAAGGCTCCCAAGCTCGATTTGGCAAAGTAATTCTCAAAGGGAATACTAAACTTCCATTTAAACGAATCTTAAAGGAAGTAAAATGCAAAGAAGGAGACTTGTGGAGCAAGGAAAAGCTTGAGTTAACGCGGAAAAAATTAAAGCGCCTTAACATTTTTAAAAATATTCAGCTCGAACCGTATCAGCTCTCTAACTCAACAAATAAAAAACCTCTTTTACTCACCCTTGTTGATGATGATCAACTTGAACTCAGACTCAGAGCAGGCTACTTTTTAACAAGCAAAAACTTTTTCTTTAAACAAAAATCAACACCCAAAATTGGTTCTTCAGTCATTATTAAAAATCCTGGAAATAAGGCTGACACACTCACCTTTAAGGCTGAAGCAACACGCTTTGAACGGAAAATAAATGTCAATTACCAACAACCTTCTCTTTTTGGACAACCGGTTGCGGGAAAAATAAAAGGATATGTAAATAAATACGTCCACCCCATTGAAGTTGGCTCTAATGGCTCAGCCTATGAATCACAACAAAATGGCTTTCTTCTTGGACTTAGTGATGAATACAAAGAAAATTATTACTGGGGACTCACAACGGGAAGTGAGTGGATTACAACAAGCCGTGTGCGTGGAAATTTAAACTTTGAAGAACGATTCATTGATCGAACTCTACCCTACTTTTTCTTTGAGCCGAGTTTGGTTGTTGATAATCGAGATAAAACAATTAATACAACAAAAGGTAATTTTTCATTTGCTTCACTCAAAGTCATGGTTCCATACCGACGAGGTTCTGTATACACACGCCTTATGCTTGAGCAATCTCTTTTTATTCCGGCACATCAAAATATAACACTTGCAGGGCGTATTCGCTTTGGGCATATCTTCCGACGAGCATTTAATCTCATTATGCCAATTGAACGTTTTTATCTTGGCGGCCCATACTCCGTACGCGGCTATGAGAAAGACGCCCTTCCTCCTCTTGGCGTTACAAAAACAACCAATAATGGCAAAGAAGAAGTACATCACACCATTCAAGGTGGAAGCTCAATGATTAATGGAAATCTAGAGCTACGATTTTCCGTTTTTAAGAATATCTCTACGGTACTTTTCCAAGACGTTGGAGTCCTCAGCCAAAATGGCTTTGATGGGTTTAGTAAAAAATGGTTTCCAACATCAGGAGTTGGCTTACGCTATAAAACCCCTATTGGAGCACTACGCTTTGATATTGGCTGGAAATGGAAAAAGCGTATTAAGCAAGATA
Source organism: bacterium (assembly GCA_030432505.1). Taxonomy (GTDB): domain Bacteria; phylum Babelota; class Babeliae; order Babelales; family RVW-14; genus JAUIHA01. Next base: position 2,828 of record JAUIHA010000008.1, read on the forward strand.
CTTCATACGCATGGTATCTAACCCTTGGTGAGGCATTTTAGCAGCGCTTTGCTTTATTTTTGTTATTTTCAAAAAATACTACGTATAACCTAAATGTCATCGCATTACGCTTATAGAAACCACGATGCCTTAGTGTATCCATCTCTTCATGAGATAACTCTTCAACACATTCATCGTCACACACAACCCAAGGAAAGTCTTCCAATATAATTGCTATAACGTGCGCCCCCTGAGCATGTTTTCCATATAAAAAACCACTTTTCATTTTTAAATGAGAACATGCTAATGACTTTATTGGATTTGCAATATTTGCAACGAAAAGACAACTATATCGAGCATGGTCTATAGCAACTACAGGTTTGCCTTGACCTCGATTATCACAAACGTCACACGTTTCCCCGCATAAAATCATCCCTTTATTTCTATTCTTATCGGGAATAAGAATTAATTCATAACTTTCAACAATGCTTGATATATTCTGACACTTTTGACAAAGTAGTGCATTTCCAACACGATTAACAAAGAGTTGTTTCATTTTGTCATCACTATCAAAACAATCACTCATAAGATCTTCCATTAAGTATATAAAGAAACTCGTAATACTTTGTGGAGCATGAGCATCTGCAAAATATGGAATGACTAGATTATCCGCATCTTTTGATTGGCAACCAGATAAATTAACCGTAGTGGTAAATTTACTTTCTTCAGCAAAATACCTCTTTGCAAGTCGTTCCGAAAATTCCATAGGATCAATTGCACTATAATGACCAGACCTCATCGCATTCATAAGCGTAAGCAATCTATTCTGCAATGAATCATCTTTACAAGAATGCTGCTTAACATTACAGGACAATAACCAAACAAAATCATCCATACGAGACAAACATTGGAAAAGCGCATTTTGGTAACAATTATTTCCAGAAAAATTCACGAGCCCTGTACGATGAGTTCCCGCTTTTTTATCTACTGGAATTTTATACATTGGATTTTGAATAAGAACAATAGCCCTATCAAGATGAACAAGCTGTGTTATTCTTTGATATTTTTTCTTCCTGCGAGACTCTTCAGTGTCTTTTTCATCAATATGACGTTTTCTTTTTCTTTGCTCTTGTTCATTTTCTCCTGAGCCCCCTTTGCCCTGATATTTTTTAGAACTATCAACAGAAAAGGCCTCTTGAGAAAAAGCAATCAAAGAAATTAGCAAGACAATAGAAAATATAGATTTTTTTCTAAAAAAACTGAACATCTTAACCCCCACAAGATACGCTATAATTCACCCCATTTTTACACTATTATCAGTATATATAAAATTTTCAAATAGTCAATTTTTATTTAAAATGGGGCGAAATACGCTATAGGAGCTTATTATCAATAGTACTGCACGTTACCTTGCGCTTCATCTGTACCACCACTTCCTTCTGAGAAGAATATTCATCACTCCATTCATAGATAAAGCCATACTTATCAGAATGGCCATAAAAATCAGCATACCTTTTAGAAAATGATGAATTATAAAGCTGCGCAACTTCGTTTTTTAGTTGCTCAGTAGAAATGCCTGCGCGAGTATCATATTTTTTTGCCAAAAAGAAGCAATCCCCTAATTTGAGCTTATAATAAAAAACACCAGAAACAAACGTATCTTGTTTTCCATCAATGATAATTTTTTCAGCGCTCGGACAATCTTTAACGGAAACTAGACCATATTTTTCGCTTTTTTTGAATATATCAACAACTTGTGCATATTCATCAAAATCTTTCTTTTCAAAAGCAATAATTGGACGTTGGCCTCCTCCAGTTGCCCAACTTCCAATATATTCATATGGTAATCCAAAATGATTTAATAAATCTTTGTCCGAAGAAAAATATTTTTTTTGCAAGGCAATGGGACCTCCCTGACTACGATTTTTTTCATTAAGCGTTCCACAATCAAAAACGAGGTATTTTGTTCTCAGTAAAAGCTTATAAAAAAGTTTATCAGCAACTTCTTTGCTTCTATTGGCAAAAATATGATGGTAAACACTCAAAAAAAGTGTGCAATCGTAATACTTAACCTCCAAGTCTTTCATAATATCAAGATGCTTAAATGGATATCCCACAGGAACCTGCAAATTGTCAGATGCATCAACACCTAAAACATCTATGCCATGTCTCAAAAAGTCCTGCGACATATAACCATTATTACACCCTATATCAAAGAGAGTTTTAATGTCTTTTTTTGAAAGGACATATTTTTTCACATACTCCTTTTTCTGATGCTTATCCAAAAAACTTCGTTGAAAATAGGTATGGTCATCGGCTGTTGGACAGTTCAATTTCTCTGCAAAAATATAACTCGATAAAACTGTTGACGTTAGCACAAGTAACATCATACATTTCTTCATAACTACTACTCCTCTGTAATCTTTTTTACATCACCGTTATAACACAGTATCATCAGAATATCAGAATATATGATATAACAACATTCTAAAAAAGGAGAAGAGATAATGGTATACCCTATCTCGACAAAAAAAATAACGAGTTATGTTATTTTTTCGGCAGTACTTATAGCAACAAGCCTCACTGTTCGTTTTATTACAACTTCGTTAAGAAAGAAAACGCATCATGCAGAGCTCAATTTCAAAGAAAAAAGTTTTATTGCACGCAATGGCGTTGATTCAAAAACACAAGAAAAACTTGATACTATCTTTTATTCACTTGATAGAAGGGTTATGCAAATTTTAAATGGCAAAAAAACAAACCTAACAGACAAAGAAATTACCAGCTATTTTAACGCGAGCAATTTTTCAGTACTCGCCATTAGACGTCAAGGAAAACAAGTAGGCAAACTTGTACTCGAACACAAAGACCTACCACAGTCAATTATAAAAATCGGCTGTGATCCTAAAAACATCCGTAATAACTTAAGCCGTGTTGTTATCAGCGAAAAAATTCATGAAATGATTCACAACCCACTCCTTAGACTTACACACATTTTAGATATTCAAAAAAAAATCTATCACCGCAAAAACCGCCCTCTTGCTCTTAACGATTTTAATTATGTTGTCATATCACCAAAGATAAAGGGTGTACGTTATGACAAAGCACCCCTTCTTGATCAAAAAACAACTAAGAAAATTAATGATGATGCATACATCGTAATCAATTACTTACAGCCACACGATGCTGATCATGTTGTTTATTCTCTTCATCCAGAAAATATCGTTATTACTCAAGATAATAAAATTGCCTTTATTGATACCGAAATGCAAGATGTGCAATTTAGAAAGAAAGTACTGCATTTAACATTTGACTCACCAAATAAAAAAGAGCATATCTTTATTCAAAAGCACTGTGTTTCTGATGAAACAAAAAAAATTCTTGATGCAAGTTTTGCTAGCTTAAATAAAAAATTATCTGCTTTCTTTAACGGCAAAAATGAATATGACTCTGAAGAAAACTTACGCATAGATCTTGCACGTCATGGCTTCACCCTTATAAGCAGAGTAAATCCTGACTACTTTGAACTCACACATAAAAAACTCAAACACTATAAGCTTCTTATAAACAATAATAACAAAGAGCCTCGTAAAGTTATTAGCTCAATCTTATACAACGAAAAAATCAATGATATTCTTAATGCTAAAACAAGCCGAAAAGCAATGATTTCGAGCATAGACAAAAAACTTTATCACCGGCCAAATACCCCCCATGCACTTGAAGATAAAAACTACATCGTACTCTCTGATAGAATTAATGGCGCATCATACGTTCATATGCCATCCTCACCACAACTTGCAGAAAAAGTAGTTGCTACTATTTGGGATTTACTCACAGAAATAGAACCTACAAGCATTGCTGAGCAACAAAAAATAGCATTTAATGAATTTGATCTCGCGAGTAAAGACAGCGTATATATCACTAATAATAATACCGCAGTATTTAACAACGTTGCACTGACAAGAAAAGATAAGCATAACAAATTTTTAGCACGCTCATTTGACTGGCTTCCACAACCAAATGATAAAAAATGGTTTGGCATCGCATTACTCAAACATTATAAAGCATAAAAAAAGGGGCGCTCAAAACGAGCGCCCCTTTTTTTAATCTAACTTAGATTAATCCCATTCTAAAGAACCAGCAGTTTGATACTCAGTTACACGAGTTTCAAAAAAGTTCTTTTCTTTTGCAAGATCAGTTGCTTGTCCCATCCATGGGAATGGGTTCTCTTTATTATAAATCTTTGGCAAACCAATACGCTGTAAACGGCGGTCTGTAATATGCTCTACATAATTACAGAATTGCTCAGCATTAATACCAAGCACTCCTTCAGGACACGCATCATACGCATATTGTTTTTCAAGCTCTACAGATTGCTTAATCAAATCAATAATTTTTGCTTTAAATGTTTCGTCCCAAATTTCAGGATTTTCTGCAACAATGGTGTTAATCAAATCACAACCAAATGCTAAGTGAAGACTCTCATCACGCATGATGTATTCAAACTGTTCACCAATACCCACTAACTTTTGCTGACGCTTAAGCGCAAGCATCATTGCAAAGCCAGCATAAAAGAAAATACCTTCCATGATCACATAAAAACCAATCAGGTCCAGTACAAACTTTTGTATGTTTTCAGTGCTGTCAGTTTTAAAATTTGGATCAAAAATAGAAGTAGTAAGATTTACTACAAAATCATCTTTAGCCTTAATTGATGGAACTGCCTCATACATGGTGTAAATTTCATCAGGATCAAGGCCTAGTGAATCACAACAGTAAATAAATGTATCTGTATGAATAGCTTCTTCAAATGCTTGGCGAAGAAGATATTGTCTACATTCTGGATTTGTTACATGGTTATAAACAGCAAGCACAATGTTGTTGGCCGTAAGCGATTCTGCTGTTGAGAAAAATCCTAAGTTCCATAAAACCATTTTTCGTTCTGAAGGACTCAGCTTTGTTGGAGACTTCCACTGCTCAACATCCTTTTGCATAGAAACTTCTTCAGGCGTCCAGTTGTTCGCAACACCATCTTTATAATGTTGACGCGCCCACTTATAACGCATAGGTAAAATTTTATTAGGATCAGTGGTGGTATCGTTAAGAATACTACCTTGTCTTTTTTTTGTTTCTTGTTTCACTTCTTGTAACATGTTTCACCTCTTTACACTATTGACATGAATCGCAGGTATCTTTTTCCATTGGGTTGCAGGTTAAACCAGATTTAACTTCAGTTGCATTTTGTGACCCTTGCTGTGCTTGCGCAACTTTGTCGTAATTACGTTTTTGCGTAAAACCAAACTTCTTTGGGTCAAGTGTTGCTTTTTCAATCTGACTAGCAGCCATGGTGCGCAAGTAGTAGAAGGTTTTCATTCCAGCTTTCCAGCCGGAGATATAAATGTCACTGAGCTTTTTACCAGAAACACCTTTCATGAACACATTATGTGATTGACTTTGGTCAATCCATTTTGCTCGTGCAGCAGTCAATTGAACAAGCCACTCAGGATCAATTTCAAACGATTCTTTATACTTTTCTCTAATGTCTTCAGGAATTACATCAATCATCTGAACACTACCGTCGTAGTATTTAATAAGATCAATCATATCCTGATTCCATAAACCTAGTTTCTTCAGATCTTCAACCAAGTATTCGTTCACCACCGTAAACTCACCACTCATATTTGCTTTCACATACATGTTTTTGTAGATCGGCTCAATACATGGAAAGCAACCGGAAATATTTGATATCGTTGCAGTTGGTGCAATAGCCATCATGTTAGAATTTCTAATACCATGCTTTTTAACATGCTCACGCACCGACGTCCAATCAAGCTTGCTTTGTCTGCTTACTTCAATTGGCATTTCTCGTTCCTGCTCGAGCACATCAAGGGTATCAATTGGGAAAATACCTCTATCCCACTTTGAACCTTTGTACGATGGATACGCACCATGTTCTTTTGCAAGTTCTGATGATGCCATAATTGCATAGTATGAAACATGCTCCATTAGCTCATCAATAAAATCAAGCGCACGCTTATCTGCAAATGGAATATCTGCCTTAAAAAGTGCATCCTGCAATCCCATAACACCTAGACCAATTGGACGATGACGCAAGTTACTATTTTTCGCTTCAACTGTTGGATAGAAGTTTTAATTGTCTTTTCAAGACCTTGTTTGTCGAGCTTGCCATCAACAATATGCTTTGAAAGATTTACCGAACCCAAGTTACACACCGCTGTTTCTTCACGGGATGTATTAAGAGTAATTTCAGTACATAAATTTGATGAATGCACAACGCCAACATGATCTTGTGGAGAACGAACATTACATGCATCTTTGAAAGTAATCCATGGATGCCCTGTTTCAAAAAGACGGCTGAGCATTTTACGCCATAGATCTTTTGCTTTTACGCGTTTAAAAAACTTTATTTCACCAGTTTTAGTTTTTTCTTCATACGCATGGTATGCATCTTCAAACTTTTTACCATACAATTCATGAAGATCTGGTGTTTCATGTGGTGAGAAGAATGTCCACTCTTTATCTTCAAGAACACGCTTCATAAATAAGTCAGGAATCCATGCAGCAGTGTTCATGTCATGCGTACGACGACGCTCATCACCAGTATTTCTACGAAGATCAATAAAATCTTCAAAATCTAAATGCCATGATTCTAAGTACACGGCAGCAGCACCACGCCTACTCCCACTTCTATTAATTGCAGCAACAACATCATTAGCTATTTTTAAAAATGGAATCACCCCTTGGCTATCAACACCAATGGTTTCAATTGGTGAACCGGTACCACGAAGTGGTGTCCAATCACTTCCAATACCACCTGAATACTTTGATAAATTTGCATTATCTCCAAGACACTTGAAAATGTGATTAAGATCATCATCAATGTACGTTAAATAACAAGAACTCAATTGTGAACGTACAAGACCAGCATGAAAAAGCGTTGGTGTTGAAGAAACATATCTCAGCGTTGAAAGGGTATGATAAAACTCTAATGTTTTTTGTTTGCGCAGCTCTTTCTTTTCACCAAGGGCAAGACCCATAGCAACACGCATCCAAAAACTTTGTGGAAGCTCAAGGCGTTTCTTTTTATGTTTTACAAAATAACGCTCATACAATGTTTGAATACCCATGTAACCAAAAAGATCATCTCGCTCAATGCAAAGTTCTTCAGCAAGTTCTTCAAGAGGATAATCCGCAAGCTCTGCGTCAAAACGCTCTTTTGCTATTCCTTCTTTGATACCGTTTATAAATGACTCTTTGTAAACGGTAATGAGTGTATCGTCAGTAAAGTTTTTACCGGAAATTTCTTTATAAATTTTTTGAAGCGTTAAACGAGCAGCTAGCTTATTGTATGCAGGGTCACGTTCAATGAGTGCAACGGCAGCAAGAATTAGAGCCTTTTCTAAATCTTTTGTTGAAATACCATCAAAACTATTTTTGATGAGTTCCTCAATAACATCTTGCTCAACAATTTCGTTTTCAAAACCTTTACTGCATCGCCTGATACTTTCTTCTACTTTTATTCTATCGAAAGATACTGATGTTCCATCACGCTTTTCAACGCGCATAGAAAGGTTTTCTAAATTAACGACACTTTTTGCAGGTGCTGACTGAGGGACTGGGGCTCCACTGCCATGATTCATCCGCGTTCCTTTCCTCGTAACTCAAACTAAAAACAATTACTCGCCTTTGCATGTAGAGACAAAAAATCACCCAAGCTTATTTCAAAAAGAAAATGTCTCTTGGGTGAACCTGAACTATACTTTAACAGGTTGAAAGTGAGCAGGCAAATAAAATTTTAATTAATTGAAAAGCCCCGAAGTAAAAACATTTTTCATGTTTTTACAACAAAAAATTTCTACCTGTTTTTTAGTTTAAAAAAAAGAAATGGAAAAAGATTTTCATTGAAAATAATCTTCAAATTAAGAGGTATAAAAAAATAAAAAATTTCATATTATAAAGTTACTTCTTGTCTGAAAATTTTAAACATAAGTTGTATGTATTGAAGAACAACTATAATCAACATATTCAAAAGCACAACTGAAAATATTCATCTATTTTTTTGTCTTTTTTATTGACTTTTCTTTCACGCTACCGTTGCTTACCTCGCACGTTTTTTGCTTCTTAGAGCTTTGCGTCACAGAAAATTTCTGTTCTTCTTCTTGCTCTTGTTGAGTCATCACTCTCTGATTTTGTTTACGTTTTCCTGATTCTCTTGCTTGAGTTTGTAAGTAATTCTGTTGATATGCAACAAGCTTCTGTAAATAATCCATCATACAACGCATACCACTTTGTAGCTTATTTAGATCTATTACGTCACTGTTACACGATAGTACCCTAAACGACTTGAGCATCATTTCAAAAAACTTATATGCATATTCTAGCTTACTTCCTGTTTGTGCCAAAAATCCTTCGCTTCCTGGGTGCAATGTACGATCTGCAAATCCATCATATCCGTCAGTTATATTCTGGATACATGCAATAGATCTTGAATGCCACGTCTCGCCTGAAGCACTCAGTGCGGGGAGCCTTCCTAGTGGAGAAATAAAGAATAACTTTTGTTCAATACAATCTTTCTTTGATAACGAAAAGGCATATCCTAATGAACGTGTGAGCATGTATAAATATGCACATGCTCCATCTTGCCATCCATCATATATGATGCCTCCTAATGCAGAATTACTGTATGATAACGAATAAGATCTACACGCATTCTCTAGAAGAATACGAGTATTGTACTCTGCATGATCGGCATTATGCTCTACAATGAATGGCGAGTCTGGTAGTAAATATGATGCATTCTGTTTTGCATTCCCAAAGCTCTGCGTAATACAATCAGTCCCTCGAAAAAGAAGAATTTTTTGCTCTTTATGCGAGACAAATTCAAGCTCAACAATTTTTTGTAACACTTCTGGAATAAAATCAATATGATCTTCTTTGTCTAACGAATCTCTTCTTGTTATGTTGGCAAGCGTCATATTGTGTAAAAAATTTTTCACAAGTTCTTGCACCTTAGCAACAATATAATCTGGCAACGTCTTAATTCTTGCCTGTTTTTGTAGCTGGCAAAGGCAGATTGTTATCATTTGATTACAGAGAAAATAAACATCTTTAAATTCGTCATTCTTACTCGCATAGACCTTACGTATATCTCTCATAGTGTAGTCCACATTTTGACACACTTTACCAATATCATGCTCAAGGTACACACAACTACCCAAATCGATATTTTTCTGCGTATGAAAATAAAGAACCATCACTTCATATAGCGTTGTTGGAACAAATACAATGTCACATGACTGATCAATTTTTTGAAGCTGAGTACGTAAAAACGCTTCTTCAGCTTGTACGCCCAATTCAAATAATAAGCTTTTCTCTTGAGGCGTTAACTCATGCAAGTGAGCCAGACACATTGGCCATGTATACTTTTTAAGAACAGCAAAAACCTGATTCCATTTTTTTGCATCATTTTCATCAAGCGGCATAATACACCCATGAGGATTTTTTTTCACCACAAGGTATTGCGCTGACACTGCCCCAAAGGCAAAAGTAAGTGCAAAGAATAAAATCGATAACCTCTTAAACATAGCCTTTACCCCCATTTTAAAGTAAAATTATAGCCATTTTTATTTTACAGATAGAAATAAAAAAGTCAAGCCAAACCTGTTAAAAGACCCCTTCTAAAGGAGAAACTTCTTTGCTTTAGGTATTCATTAACTAGTAAAAAAATCTATCATTATGATTTTAGTATTAGATTTCATCTAATGAAGAAATATTCCAGTTCTTACTCTAAGACATGCTATTGAGAAAAATATCTGCTCAATTTATTCAAAAAGCTTGCAGCGGTAATAGCATAATTATACTTAAAATAATCTCCCTTTTCTAAAGCTAGCTCTTCTTCTGGGAGCTCATACGCCTCTTCAAATAACATTGAGTTTGGTCCTGCTACATAATTTGTACCTTTAGCTAAGGCTACGTCCAATAATACGAATAACTGCATATTGGACATAGAAGCATACTGAGCACACCCTTTACTCTGCATATTTTCAAACAGCTCATAAATAAAATTATCGCTTTTGGTCATGCTATATTGTTTAACAACCTCTTTAAAGAAAGAATTATAGAACGTCATAACACAATCGACATGCTTTATTTCCTTAGCACTCAAACCGATTTCCTTAAGAACTTCTTGAAAAAACAAAGAATAGTTATGTTGTTCAAGTAATACCAACTTGTTCCTAGCACAAGAGTCTTTAAATAATTTAAAATTAGCTTTTTTTGTTGCAGCAATAAGAACAATAGTTAAACACAATAATTCTTTCATTCTCTGAGGAAGAACAGAGTAAGGTTGTTTTTTTAACTCAATCGCAAGCGCCTGCTCCGCCCAAATAGCATGATGAAGCAAACTGCCAACTGCATTTTCTTCTTTATACTTTCTCAAGTCCCAAAGAAGCTTATTAAAAGAATAAGAAGGGCTAAAAGATTTGCTTAATACAAAAGAACCAAGAACTTCTGAACTATTCCAATTTGCAGCACGGAAAGAAGAATCGTCCACACATTTACTTTTATTAACAACTTCTTCATCTCTACTAGTGTCTTTCATACTCGCCATGTCAGGGGCTCCACATGATACCCCAGAATTAATAGAATTATTTAGAGACCTCACAGACGATATTTTATCCTTCTTGTCATAAACATCCTTCATCCACATATAATATTTTGCAGCATATTTATGTGATGCTTTAAATGTATCTGTAAGCTCTTTTCGCTGTTGATCAAAAAGAGGCATGTCAGTTAAAAAAGTAACGGTTTCCGCAATAAGATTAGAAACTTTTGAAGCGTGAGTGAAAATATTTGCTGAAGACAATAAAATGCCATGAAGATCTACAAAATCATCGTTGATTTCTAGTCCCTGGATATAGCTCGCACTTTGAGAATAACCAGCAACAGTTGTACGTGAGTGAAAAAACTCCCC
>JAUIHA010000149.1 GCA_030432505.1 bacterium
GGATGAATATCTCCCATGTCGCGGTAAAAATTAAGAAAAGGATAAGATTGTAGGTTTTCCACTGCAGAACGCGTGCGCCAGAGCAGCTGCTGTATGTTGAATGGAACGTGATCGTGTGCGTATCTAATTTTTTGTCCAGCTTCTACTGATATGGTATTATTTTGACCAGCTTTAAGTGTTACTTCCACGCATTCTTTGAACGTATCAAAATACTCTGTGTGTCCTGAGCACATATCTGCGAATAATTCTTTATAGGTGCGAACGACCCAAGGATCAATTTTTGTTGCTTGTGTAGATGCAAGTGAACATAGACTTAAAAAAATAGCACAGACTGTTGTGCGCAATATCGATTGCATAGGTGTCTCCAAAAATAAAAGTTATGGGTAAACTGAATGATAAATGGAGCACAAGTATATCGATTTTTGCCAAATAATAAAACTTATTTTAATCAGTTATACCTGGGAGTAGATCGAATTGAGCTGCTGATGGAGTTGGAACTTCCATAAGTTTTGCGAGTGTGGGTGAGAACTGTTGGGTGAATACCTTGCGATAAATTTTTTTGTTTTCAACAACTCCTGGACGATAAAAAATAACGGGGACATGCTGATTATAGCTGTAGCCAATTTTGTGTGCAGCACCGGTTTTGTGTTTATTGAAGCATGAATATGGTTCGGTGAGGCAGATTAAATCGCCTGTTCGTTTTTTATACAATTGATGCTTACAGCAAGCTTCTAGGCTCCATGGCTGAAAGCAGTGTGCTGCCATTTTTTTACGTTCCCAAACTTTTTTGATACCAGGTTCTTGCTTGATGATACCTTTGATATCATTGATGATCGATTTTTTTGTTGCTTGAGTGTGCTTGGCAAAGAGCTTTTTATTAAGATAAAAGAATATTGATTTGAAGCCGGCAATAATTTTCTTAAAACCATATTTCTTGTGGATCTGCTTGTTAATTCTCTTTGTAAGCGATTTATGATGTATACGTTCTGGTAGATCAAATCCTTGCTTCTTAAGCAGCTCTGGAATTTGGCATACGCCGTGATCACTACTCAAGGCAAAAAGGGCATTCCCTTTCCCCACTTTTTCTTCGGCAAAGTTCATGAATTCTTCAAGGTGTTTATCAAGATGATAAATTGAATCAATGATTTCTAAACTATCAGGCCCATATGGATGCCCTGTTTTATCAAGGTTGGAGATGGCAACCCATACAAGAATACTGTTTGTATCTCCTTGTTCAAGGAGGTGGTTGAGATTTTCTTTATAAAGATTTAACAACAATGTATTTGATTGTGGTGTCATGATGATTAAATTTTTATTATCGTATTTTTGTTTATCTTCCTCAACATCAAGGGCAACTGTATTTTTTTTGCCAGCTAGTTGTTTCGGGTTTGATGAGTAATTGTAGGTTTCAGGATTAAAATATTCGTATGCTTCATGGTCTTTGGGATAGGCTAGTTGCCAATCAATGGTGGAAACAGAACGTACATTATGCTTTTTATTAAATGTGGTAAGCCATGCCGGAAGGTTTTTAAAATAAGCTGAGCTTGAGGTAAAAACTTGTTTATCTTCGTCATACCAAATAGCTTTTCCTGTTTTACCCGCAAGTGCTATTGCTGCACGTGGCTTATATGACATTGAGTACACAACATTGTTTTTGTTGTGGAGTAGAAATTGGTCAGAAAGAGTATCAACCATTAAGTTCTTAGACGATGCTCCAATGGTATCTGAGCCGAAGATTTTTGACTGTGGAGAAAAATCAAAGCTACAGGGCATTATTTGTCCATTCCCTCGAGGCCATTTATTATTTACAAAGCCGTGTGAGGATGGTAGACATCCGGTGCTCAGGCTTGCGTGCCCAACGGCTGTTGCAGTAACGCCGTGAGGATGAAACGCTTCTTCATAATTTACCCCATTTTGCCGAAGTCGTTTAAGGCCATAACGAAAGTGTTTTTCAAGTTTATAAAAATAGTTATATGCAAATTGGTCGATAATAAAAACGACAGTAAGTTTTGGCGGCCGTGCGTTGAGGCATGAAAAAAAGAATGTTATCGCAATTAAACATTTTTTTATCATTCGAAAATTCCTGGTAAAAGGCTGTAGGTTGAGGCGGAAGGGCGTGGAACGTGAAGAAGCCGTGCAATAGTAACAGGGAGTTGCCCTGCCCAAACTGTTTGACGAATACGTTTGCGTGGAATTTCATTTCCTAAAATCATCAGAGGTACGTGTGTATCGTAGTCATATGGTGTGCTATGAGAGCAACCCTTTGGATAATGGGAAATAAGGCAATAAGGATGTGGCATACAAATGAGGTCGCCAAAGTGGTCTTTATATATCTGGGTTTTATAGAAACTTTCTTTTTGATGTGGCTCAAAACATGCTTTTTCTAATTCTTTACGGGTCCACACTTTGCGAATACCTTCTTGCTTGCTTAAGAATTCCTTAAGTGATCCAAGAATTTTGTTTTGCATGTCTTTATTAAGTTTTTCAAGTTTTTCTCGATCGAGATTAAAGTAGGTTGCATAAAAGCGACGAACAATAT
>JAUIHA010000150.1 GCA_030432505.1 bacterium
TTTGAATTCACGTTGCCACCACGGAGCATAACGATTCATACCGCGCAGGTTGATAACGGATTTTATACCGTATTTTTTTAGATACTTTTTGAGTTTTCGTGCGCTGAGTTGTTTACTTCGGTACAGCTTTCCTTTTTCAACGGTATGAAAATTATCAAGGTAACGCTTAAACCACGAGATGCCTTGCATTGTTTCGATAAATTGTACGAATAAAAAAAATAAAATGAGTAACCTTATTTTCATGAGTTTTCCCTTCCCCCAAAGAGATATGTCTAAGCTTTATAATCTATTTAAGATTACTAAAAAATTAAAATTGAACGCAATTAAGCATAAAAAAGGCCTCGAGTATTCGAGGCCTTTTTATCTTGTAATCTTAACGCTTAAAGAGCAGCTGCTGCTGCAAGAGCGCTTTTATTTTTATCAGCTTGACGTTGACGCTGATATGCTGTTGCTTTGCGATCTTTTTCAATAGCTTTGATCTTTTCGCTGACAACATACTCAATAATTTCTCGAGTAAGTGTATTCTCACCAGAGCGGTATGCACGGAGCCTCATTGCTGCAGCAGCTTGGTCAATATCACGACCAGAGAATCCAACCATACGCTTTGCAACATCGAAGAGGTAGTCTTGATCAATGTCTTGTGCCATCTCAAGTGTTGCTTCAATTTCTTCACCATCTTTGGTGTAGGTACGCTGATCAAGCATAATGTACTTCTGAAGTTTTAGATCAAGAATCTTAGCTCTATCACTTAAGCTTGGAAGCAAGAATGGAATCTTTTTGTGAATACGACTTCGTACTGCAGAGTCAAGCTCATCTTCATAGTTGGTTGCAAGAATGAACATGAATTTGTCTGAGTTACAACCAGTGCGTGAAAGGAATGCGTTAACCAAGTCAACACCTTCTTTAGTCAACGTTGCACGGTCTCTGAAACATGCGTCTGCCTCGTCAATGAAAATAAGCATGCCGTTCTCGCTTGTTTCAGCCCAATCAAAGAGCTTGTGAAGTTCTACAATGTCTTCACCATCTTTAAACTGAGAGAAATCAGCACCAGAAAGAATTGCATAATCCATACCTGAAAGGTACGCAAGTGTTTTTGCAAATTCTGTTTTACCTGTTCCTGGAGGACCATAGAAGAGGGCATTTTGATATGGAAGGCCATACTCTCTATTTTTCTTAATATCTTCAGCAAGAAGTTTTGTCGCAAGTTCAATTTCTGGAGATACAACAACGTCACTCAACTTACGTTCAATTGTTTCTTCGCCAACGAACATTTCCTTAAGCGTTTTCATGAAGCCAGCTTGTGATGAATCACGAACAAGGCTTGGGCGACCAAGTTTTTTTTCAAGGTAGCCATATCCAAGTTTTGATGTGTAGTAAAGAGCGAAAATACCGCCACTGACACCAACAATTTTCATGAGGTTATTCGGCTCAAAAGCTTTTTTAAAAATCATCATTGCGCGTTGCGTTGCTCCTTGTTGGCGAATTTTCTCTAGAGCTTGCTCTTTCATTGTTTCAGAACCGGTTTTCATCATGCCAACACCCAAGTCTCTCATAGTTCGATAGTCTTCTTCATCCATATCTTGGTTTTTATTGAGTCGTTTTATTTCATCATCGAGATCATTCATTTGTTCTTGAAGAGATGAGTGTCGTAGTTTTCCTGCTGGCGTATTTAAGTCACAACTTGCTTGCTCTGTTGCAAGGCGAGCTTTTTCAGTTCTACAATTCTCTCGTCTTCTTTCTATACGCTCTCTTTCTGCCTGGCGTTGTCTGTTGTACTCATCTAGTCTTTCTCCCGCCCAGTTTCCAGCGTTATTTACAAATCTAAAAAAGATATTGTCGTCTGCTGCGTCTTGCATTGAAAATACGTTTATGGGTGATAGGAAAAGCCCTAATAACAGTAATGGAAATAATTTTCTGAAGGTCATTGTAGCTCCTTAGTTTTAATTAATAGAATTCTCTTTGATATTGGCGTTTGAAGTAAGTGAATATAACTTTTCCAATTTGATAGTACGCTGGTAATAGTAAAATATTTTCAATAGCTGCGTGATTTACTTTGTAACAAATATTCTTATGTTTATACCATTTTATAAATGGTGTTTTTCCAATCTTTCTAACATAGTTTTCAAGCTTTGTATGCACTGCTTTGATTGCACTTTTATTTTCTTTTTCAGCAACTGACAACTCATGAAGTATGCTGAGGAGTTCAAAATGGTTTTTTATAACCCTGTCTCCTAGCCTGAGGCGATAAAAGTTATGGGAAAGCTTAAAAAATTGGATACACACAAGATTTTTAATGATGAGATCTGCTGCGTAATTATCAATAAGTTTGTGCCATTGGGACATAAATTTACTTCCACCACTCAGTACTGTTCCAATTTGGAGGAGGCCATTTCTGAGTTGTTTACATGAATCATAGAGATTTGATTTATAACCCAAAAAGAGAGCAAGTGGCCATCTATAGGCAGACGATGGATTAACGGTTAATGAATAGCGTGTTGATTCGGTAACATCTTTAATAGATTTTTCTTCATTATA
>JAUIHA010000151.1 GCA_030432505.1 bacterium
CATTGCTGCAATTGCACCGGAAGAATGACCAACAATAATGGTATTTTCATCTGCTTTGAGTTCATCTTTTAAAAATGGTAACCAATGTGACTCTCGTGCTAAATGTGCATCAGGAAAATCACGAGCTATCACTTGTACACCAACTTTTTCCATCTCGGCTTTTACTGATGGCAACCAATTATCTTGTGCGGTGCCACCACCATTGCCATGAATTAAGATTACTTTAACGTTTTTCATATCACTCATTATACACTCCTTTGTTGATGCTCACTCGGCGTTCTACCCCAACAATCTGTTGCGTTACTATCTGCGCCATACTTAAGAAGTATATCTGCAATTTCACGATCACGAAGTAGCGTTGCTTCATGCAGCAGGCTCCACCCATTTAAGCACTTTATCGTAACCTGCGCTCCTGCTTGTATTAACATCTCTACGATTTCTTTATGACCATGGTTCACCGCCCAAAAAAGAGCCGTCAGACCTAATTTGTTTTGCACATTCACATCTGCATCGTGCTCAAGCAACAAGGTCACGACATCTTTGTGTCCCCACCATGCAGCATAGAAAATTGGCGTTTGTTCAAATGCATCAAGCTCATTCACGCCTATGCCTTCAGCCAGTAATTTTTTAACCAGAGCATAATCACCTGCAGCAGCTGCTTCATGAATACGATCAATCTTCATAACACTTCCAATACGTTAATTAAACAACCAACACAAAACTCTTGCCCTCAATGATACACAAGATCACAAAAAAATAAGCCCCCTAAAATTTCTTAGGGGGCTCACAAGCTATTGTTAGTCTTGTTTCTTTTTATCTATTTTCGTAATTTCATACACAAGCATTGGTGTTAAATTTAACCAAACAATTGAAGTTTTTTCAGAAAAATTCTTGTGCTTCCACTCATTGATCAATGTCATTTTTCCATCGTAGGTAGTAATTGCTCTACCACCATCAAAACATCTTTGGCATGATTTTACAAACTTCCCAAGCGTTTCCGCGCCAAGCAAAGAAATATAAATCACTTTACCACCAGGTTTAAGCCATTTTAAGTAGTTATCTAAAATTTTGGTAATCATTGGTTTTGGCAAACGTGTCATTGGAATAGTTGATACAATAACATCATATTGAATAGGCTTACCATCTTTATCTGTTGGACGCTGCCACGTAGAAATATCAGCACAATGAAGCTTTACAACCATGCCCTTTGCTGGATCATTATTTTCTTGAACATTTTTTTTCAATTTTTCATAGAGAAGCTTAAGATATTCAACCGAATCCAAACGAATACCAGCTAAATTACCTTCTTTTTTAATCTCATCTCCAAGATCAGTCAATCCTCTTGTCATAGAACCAGATGCTGAGCCAGCTTCAAGAATATTGAAGTTAACACCCTTAGCTTGCGGATCATAGAGCGTATTCGCCATGTGGCTATATACTAGGTTTGTTATATGACTAACAAGACGTGGAGAGCTTGCTGTAAATGCAGCAACTTCTGTTGGATTTCTTACCATTCCTTTTGCAATTTCCCAGTTGTCAGAAATATAATCCAGCCAGCCATAATGCGCCTGGACATTCACTGTCGAAAGAAATCCTATACTCAAGATGATTGCTAATTTTTGCCTTATGCTGCTCACAGAAAA
This sequence comes from bacterium, assembly GCA_030432505.1. Lineage (GTDB taxonomy): Bacteria > Babelota > Babeliae > Babelales > RVW-14 > JAUIHA01. The sequence continues at coordinate 1,644 of JAUIHA010000151.1, forward strand.
CTCCTTGTTATTGAGTAATTGTTATTTTCAACTTAGGCAAGAATAACAAAGTTTTTTCTTTTTTCTACAAAAATTTTCTTTACTACGTACGTAGTATTTTAATTACTAGCAACAACTCGCAATAAACCATCTTGAATAATAATATTTACAAGATCTTCAGCTTCTAACTGAGAGACATAAGCACGCACTGCTGTTTGTGTCAAAGTAAATGAAACAACACTGCCTGGAATATTGTGCATTTGCATTACATGCTGAGTCAGTTCATCAATAGATAGTGACTGTTTTTGTATCAGTGTTAAAATGCTCGTTTTCGTTTCTAAAATTCTAGCCTCATGCTGTAATGAAACCTCAGCAAGATTATGAATAACACCGCCGTGATATAGTACACACATATCAACATCCAAACCGGCAAGCTTCTTAAATGAAGCGAGGGTATTGCCAATATCGGTATAAAATAACATCGCATGTTTTTTAAATGTATTTTCACCAAAAAGCGCATCTCCGCTGTATAAAATATTATCTGGTGTAATAATCCCAACCATTCCTGGCGTATGTCCTGGCAACGTTATTACCTTAAAGGTTGTATCAAGAATGCGAATCTCTTGATCTTCATATGGGGTAATAACATTGGTAACGTGAGACCTTTTTTGTGGCGCTATGTATTTATTTTGTAATCCCTTAAATGGTGCAGCTTGCCCACAAAAACACCGTGGAGCCAAAAGTGGATCTTCAATAAAATCACGCTCACTGTAGGTAGCATAAACTTCCAGCTCTGGATTTTTTTTCTGAAAATAGGCATTCCCGCCACAATGATCGGGATGACAGTGGGTATTAATAATTGCAGCGACTTCATACCTTTGTGCAT
>JAUIHA010000152.1 GCA_030432505.1 bacterium
TAATACTTACTCCTCGTATTCATGTTCTCCTCTTAACGATATACAACCAAACCTTGGCCTATCATTTTCTTTCAATTTTCACTCAATATTAAACGTTATTCTTTTAAGCCAGTGCATCCTTACCATTATTTTAAAAATAAAAAGATCATAATCATAGCACACTGTTTACTACGCTGTGGACTTCTTAAACCTACACAGGAAATCCTATTCAAACAGAAGAAGACTGGTAAACTACTATACAGGATACTCACATTCCACCCCTTTTTTACAAGCAAAGTCACCTTGCAACGTTTCTGGCACATACAAACTACTACAAGCAAACGATCTATTGTTATACTACAACTTAACAGTCGACAAACCCATATAACAAAGTTACCCTAATAACAAACGAAAAAAAACATAGTAGTATCTAAAAATATAAGGAATACCCATGGCAGGACATTCCAAGTGGGCCAATATAAAACATAAAAAAGCAAAAGAAGATGCAAAAAAAGGTAAAGTGTTCACACGCATCATCAAAGAAATTACTGTAGCAGCAAAACAAGGTGGCGGCGATCCTGCGCATAATCCACGCTTGCGCCTGCTTTTAGAAAAAGCACGCCATGCAAATATGCCACAAGAAAATGCTACCAGGGCTATTAAAAAAGGTACTGGCGAGCTTCCTGGCGTTAGTTATGAAGCAATTACCTATGAAGGGTACGGGCCTGGAGGTATTGCAATTATTATCGAAACCTTAACAGACAACAAAAATAGAACCGTTGCTGACATGCGTAGCCTCTTTGGAAAAGGTGGCGGTAACCTTGGTGAAGAAAACTCTGTAAGCTGGATGTTTGAAAAAAAAGGACAGATTCATATACCAACAGACGGTAAATCTGAAGAAGAACTTTTAGAACTACTTTTAGATTACGATGTTTCTGATATATCTATTGCAGATGATATGGCTACTATTTTGACTGATATGACTGCCCTGGGGCAAGTACGCGACTTTTTACAAGACCAAGGTTTTACCATCAAAGATGCAGAGCTTGCGTGGATTCCAAAAAACATAACGCAGCTATCTGAAGAACACGAAGAGAAAGCATACCAGCTACTGGAAACATTAGATGATCATGATGACGTACAAAATGTCTATACCAATGCCTCATAAGCATAAAGGAGTTTTATGACCCGAAGTATGACTGGCTTTGCACAAAAACAATTTGATGTACAGTCCGCTGATAATAAATAACTTCATATTACCGTTCAAATTAAATCTTTAAATTCTCGTTTTTTTGATGTAACGAGCAGAATTCCTTCAGCATTTTCAAGCTTAGAAATAAAGCTCCAAAAAATGTTAAAGACCACTCTTGTGCGCGGTCATGCCTTTCTATCAATTAAGCTCCACAACACGGATATCTTTGCTACACATATTTCAGCAAAAAAAGAAACTATTGGTCAATATCTGACCAGCATAGAATCTATTAAAAAGCATTTTAAAATCGACGGATCGATCACTATTCAAGATATTTTAAATCTGCCCCATATTTTTGACGTAACTGAAAATGAGCTTGAGTCTGGCGTATATGATCAAGTACTGCAAGCAGTACAACAAACAGCCCACATAGTGTACCAAGATCAAGAGCGCGAAGGCGCCCATCTTGCCAGCGATTTACAAAAACGGTGTACGTTCCTTCAAAATACAATCACCGAATTAAAAAGTATTGCTGACGAAACCCGATCAGAAAGACAAGAAAAATTGTTAGAGATTCGAAAAAATCTTGAAATATTAGATGAGCAAGATCCTGAACGCGACACACTCAGTGCAAAAAAAGATATGTTGCTTGTTGAAATTGAAAAAACCAACATTACCGAAGAAGTTGTTCGCTTTACTACACATCTGAACGCATTTATGGAAGCGCTTGATCAACCTTCCACAAGCAAAGGTAAACGTCTTGATTTTATCACGCAAGAATTACACCGTGAAATTAATACAACTTCTGCTAAAATAAATAATGCACACGTTAGTACTCTTGTCGTTCTCATTAAATCTGAGCTAGAAAAAATTAAAGAACAAATACAAAATATTGTATAAACAGCTACACTTGCATATAGGTTATACATTTACATATGAGTAATTATTTCACGCATTTACATGTACATACTGAGTTTTCTCTTCTTGATGGCGCCATACGCCTTGATAAGTTAATTAGGCAAGCAAAAGAACAAGAGCTTCCTTCGTTAGCCATTACTGATCATGGCAACATATTTGGTGCTGTTAAATTTTTTGATCTTTGCAAAAAAGAAGGGATAAAACCAATACTTGGTATGGAGGCCTACTTAACTGAAGATGTGCAAGTTAAAAATGCAAATCAAAAATATTACCACGCTATCATTTTGGTACAAAACTCAGTGGGCTATAAAAATTTATGTAAGCTGATTTCTTT
>JAUIHA010000153.1 GCA_030432505.1 bacterium
AAAGACACCCTGCTCTTCATCGATAATATTTTCCGTTATGTGCAAGCAGGTTCTGAGGTATCAGCACTTCTTGGTCGTATGCCTTCAGCCGTTGGTTATCAACCAACTCTTGCATCTGAAATGGGTATGCTGCAAGAACGTATCACCAGTACACAAAATGGTTCTATCACCTCAATTCAAGCAGTATATGTTCCAGCAGATGACTACACCGATCCTGCACCTGCAACAACATTCCAACATCTTGATGCGAGCACCGTGCTTTCTCGAAAAATTGCACAAGCAGGTTTGTATCCTGCTATTGATCCACTAGAATCTTCATCAAGTGGTTTAAAGCCTAACGTAGTTGGGAAAACTCACTACAACGTTGCCCGCAAAGTTGAAACCATTCTGCAAAAATACAAAGAGCTTCAAGACATCATTGCTATTTTGGGTATGGATGAACTTTCAGAAGATGATAAAGCAACGGTTTATCGTGCGAAAAAGATTCAAAAATTCCTCACACAGCCGCTTTTTGTTGCTGAACAATTTACTGGCATGCAAGGACGCTTCGTACGCCGAGATCAAACAGTTCGCGACTTTGAAAAAATTGTTTCAGGGGAATGTGATAACATTCCAGAACAAGCTTTCTACATGTGCGGAACACTCGAAGAGGTACGAGAAAAAGCAAAAATACACATTTAGCTTTTAGTTAGAGATATGGAAACAACGTTACTTGAGCTCGAAATTATTTCACCTGAAGAATCTAAAAAGCTTTCGGTTCATTGGATCGAAATTGAAAGTCCTACAGGAAGCTTTGTAATTGGCCCAGACCATATTCCCCTCATTTCCATCATCAAACAGAAAAGCACCCTCATCTTCAAGAATGAACACGGAGAAGAAGAAGCACTTGAAGTAAGTGGTGGCATCTTTAAAATCATTGAAAACAAAGCATTCATTCTTCTTGATCAATAATCCCATATCATAAGAAAGTACTCTATGAAACGCTTCATTTATAAATTTTTCTTCATATTCTGGATAACAAGTTTATTTGGTGGACATTCGACCGAGACATTAAACGATCAATACAACGAAATCATGAATGATTGCGTCCAAGATTACTGGGAAAAAATAGAAACTCTTCAACAATCCGCTTACCTAAATACAACAAGCAACACGATTGCAAGCCTTGAAGAACATTTAGAAGCATGGGTGAAAAAATCGAATAGAAAACGCAATACGCTTATTTTCTTCTGCGCCTTCAAGTATAAAGAAGCATTGATGAAAGCAACATTCAATAAAAAATTTAATGATGTTTGGAAAGAACTTTATAAACAAAACATCTATGACGCTTTAAGCGACATTGTAACTCTTCTGAAAATACTCACTACCTATTTTAACAAGACAGCTCTCAACATTGACCATTGCATAACCTTTGCAACACATGATTACCTTGAGTATCTCACGAAAACTGATACAACTATTACTCCTCAAGATGAGAAGTATATTCGTAGCTTTTTCACACAAAACGTACCACAAGAAATTGATTTTGATGGGCTCAGAGAATTATTGCATGTATACCCAGAATACTTAAAACAAAATAATCAAACATAAAGGATTTCTGATGAAAGCACTTTTTTATCTTTTGATCATTTCTCTTTTTTCGACACTGCACCTACAAAAGCTCGATGCTCACAATCCTAATGACCTAGTAATGCTCATGAATGACCTAAAAATATCTCATCAAGAAACTAACGATGACGATGAAGAAAATGGTGAACAATCAGATGAAACTATAACGATAGAAGATCGCATTCTTCAGTACAAACAACTACACAATATGCAAAATATTTTGCGTACAGGCAATAGTGGTAATTCAGTTATAAACGATTGCCAAGTTTTATTCGATAGCGAGCAAGACGTGTACAATAAACTCGTATCCGACTATTGGAGTTGCGTTAAAAATCTCTATGGTTCACTCCAGAAAAAATTTCAAGATCCAGCAGTAGCTAAAGCAGCAGCCGCCCTCTCGAAAGAAATAGCAAAGTGGTCAGATAAAAAATACCGCATACAAAATACATTCCTCTACTTAATCACATGTGGTACCGCCTACAGTAAAAGTAATCCAATAGCAAACAATCCTATGAATACGTGTTTTGCAAACCTTGTTAATCTCATTTGGCCCAAAGCAAAGAGTGAAACACTTGATAAAGATGAAACTGCTATCTATTGCCAATTAGCTGGCATCGGCGAATATGTACTAAAAATGAAAACTTGGTTCAACGACGACCAAGACCTCCATAGACTCTTTTGTTTTAATGCTGAACTCGAATTCATTAGGTGCGGCAAAATCACCAAGGAGCAAGTAACCTATATAAATGAATACTTTAATGGGAAAACCCCTAGAGATATCCTATATATTGCAGACTGGCTCAACTCTCAA
>JAUIHA010000009.1 GCA_030432505.1 bacterium
GAACGTGATATTGCACTCATCAAGCTAGAGCAAGAAGCATATGATAATGTAGTTGGCGAGCTAGGGGGTATAAAATATCTACCACTTGGTGATTCTGATGCAGTAAAACGTACACAAGAAATTATGACACTTGGATATCCTCTTGGGCAAGATGCGCTTAAAAGTACACAAGGTATTGTGAGTGGACGCCAGAATATTCTGGGTGAGTCATTCATTCAAATTACTGCTGCGCTTAATCCAGGAAACTCTGGAGGTCCATCAGTTGATGATCAAGGACGGGTAGTTGGTATTAATGCTGCCATTATTCCTGATGCACAAAGTGTTGGATACATTATTCCCATCAGTGACGTCAAAGCGGTTATTGAAGATTTGTACAAAGTTAAACTGTATAGGCGTCCACTTCTTGGATGTGATTTAAACTATGGTACAGTTGATATGCTTACCTATCTTAACAATCCTGATCCAGGAGGGCTGTATGTTTCTCGCGTGTATGACAACATGTTGTTTCATAAAGCAGGCATACAAGAAGGAGATATGATTTATAAAGTTCAAGGGCTCCAGCTTGATATGTATGGAGACACTGTTGTTGAGTGGAGTGAAAGTAAAATTCCTTTAGCAGCCCTTGTTAATCGTTTTCGTGTTGGTGAACAAATTGATCTTGAGGTATACCGCAAAGGCGCAAAGAAGGAAATTAGTTTTGCGTTTGATTTGCTAGATCCACTACCAATCAGAACGCTCTTTGAGGAGTTTGAAGACGTTGATTATGAAATTATTGGTGGCATGGTTGTGATGAACCTTACACTTAACCATGTAAATCGTTTTGGTGATTTAGCGCCATTTCTAATCAATTTCAGAAAACGTGATATGCAGTTTGAGCCTCGCCTTATCGTATCCATGATATTTCCAAATTCTCAAGTTTCAAATACCCGTACCATTTACCCTGGAGATTTGATTGCAGAGGTAAATGATACACCGGTAAAAACGCTTGAAGAGTTTCGTGCTGCGGTGAAAAAAGATCCGAAATTTCTGCGTGTACGTATGACTTCTCGTAAATTTGCCGTGATGTCTATGGATAAGATTTTGAGAGATGAAGAGAGCCTTTCAAAGGAGCACGTGTACCAGCAGACTCCTCTTGTGAAAGCATTACGAGGTGATTCATCAAATTAACAGATTTTTTGAGATTAATTTGAAAAAGACCTACCAGAGGGCTTTATCAGAGAGTATTTCCTAGCAATCCCCCTTGACTATTTCTATTAGAAATGATATTCTAATAGAAATATAATATTTGGCCTATAGAGGTCAATTGGTTAGTCATAATTGGGGGTTATAATTATGAAGAATGTTATTAGATTGGTATTATTGTCCTTTTTACTGCCTGTATTAGCTGTTGCGCAAGAGGCTCAAAAAGATACATGGTCGCCTCTTTCTATTTCTTCGTCTTCATCATTGTATGAAGAGCTTGGTATTTCACCTGATGCAAAACCAAGAGAAATTAAAAGAGCGTACCGTAAACTTGCTGCGAAATGTCATCCAGATAAATTTGCTAATAAATCAGGATCTCCAGAATATAGAATGATTGAAGAGCGATTTCAAAAAATTGCTGAGGCGTACAGTATTTTATCTGATGAAACAAAGAAAGAACAATATGATGAATTCTTAAAAACAGGTGGTTTTTCTCAACAGCCATTTTTAGCACAGCAAAAAATACCGTTCATTAATCAAATGGCTGCACTTATTCATAAGCTTTTTGAAAAAAATAAAGCATGTAATAAAATCATAGGCAAGGATTTATTGACTGAAGATTTTCCATTAAGCTTTCACCGTAAAAGCAAACGTGCGCAACTTTCTTGGCAAGAGATTTGCTTACAGGTTTTAAGGGTTGCATTCAAATCAAGTGATTTCTGCGCTAAAAATCCGAAAATACATGAAAGCCGCATAGCAGATAAGCTTCGTTGGAAGTATGGTACAAGGTGTAACGTTTTGCCTGGTATGTACCACGATTGTGATCACTGTGATCGTATTACGAGTAAGATTGATTCTAAACTTCGAGTACTAGGTGATCATATTGGTGATGCTAGAAAAATACTATCTGAACTTGCAGCATTATTTGGATCTTTTTTCACTAATATTATTGGCCTTGATGGAGCGGGTATTGCATTGCCTCTTTCAGCAAAATATGGACAGGAATATGAGTTATTTAAAGGTATGACGTATGAGCAAGCACAAGATGCATATGATTTAGCAATTAGTTTTGTGAAAAATGATGAGCTCTACAACTTTGAAGAAATTAATACATTTGTTAGGCAATTGTCTGATTATCCAGATGTTAAGAAGAAGTTAGAAGAAGCAAAAAGTCCTGTTCTGAAAATCAATGAGTACTACGTGAAGATAAGGTCTATTGTAAATGAGGATAAGAGAGATAAACAGCGTTTTAAAGTATTTATGCGATTGCAACGGGCATGGATCTCATTTCAATATCATATTGATTTTAACATGGATAAACTTCGTGAGCGTAGAAATAAGCTTTTGCGTGATGAAAAAATAGATTGTTCATTAGCAGAAGTACTTAAAGAACTTGAGCCACTCAAGTTAAATCCAGCTTATTTTAGGGATAGGTTAGAAACACAAACAGATGTATTTTGTGTTGATTTTCAGAAGGGTGATGTTATTCATGAAGGAAGAAGTTTTACGTTTGATGATATGCCTGAAAAGCTTCTTATTAATTTTTTAAATAGCATTAGGGTAGTATATCAGGATTATGAAAATTGGAATGTTAAAGGTATTGAGGAGCACCGTAATAAAATGCTGAATCAATATGTTCAAAGATTTTTGAAACAGCTTACAGATCAGTTGTATCTTTCTCATGATCCAGAAAATTTGAGTTGTTACGCTGTTATTAGCCGACTCCTTGATAATAAGTTATTTTTGCAAAACCATTTAGGGTCAAATCATAAAAAGTATTCATATTTCTTGTACACTGTATCATTGAAAATTCTCAGAATATTTTTTGAGAAGACATTGACTCAGCAAACAACGATGTTTGGTGAATTTGTGAAGCCGAAACAATGGAATGCTTATGACTATCTTACTAAAAAAAGTTATGGGCATGATGCGTTTAGATCACTTAAGCAACATTACTTTTCTAAAGATACGCTGGATATCTCATTAGATAGACTTACTTGTCTTTTTGGTGAGCAAGAGGGAACAGAAAAATTATTTGATGTTGCTCAAAAAATGTTGTCACACAGGATAAGTGTCAGTAGCTCGACCGCTAATCTTTTAACCGCAACGGTTACATTCATAATGTTGAATCATGTGATTATGTGGAAATTTCATGGGCAGAATATGTATCAACAGCTTGAGGATGTTTTACGCAAAGTTACGATCAACTTCATAAGTTTGTATGGACTAGCTAAGAATCAAGCTACAGATAAGCATTATACAATTAATCAATCTGATATTTTGAAAAAAGAAAAAGATCTTCTTGTTGGTGCCGTTAAAAACTATTTCCAGAAAGTAAAAGCATCAATGCAAACAAAGTAAAAAGTAATAATGTGAACGTTAAAAAAGGGCAGCGGCAATGCCTGCCCTTTTTTAGTTGATATACTTGGTTGTTATTTTCCCTAATTCATATACTTGGTTTTCTAATATAAGGAAAATGTCAGTTTTATTATTATTATTTAGAAGCCAGCCGATATAGGAATTAGATTTATTTCTGCGATAGCTTAAAATTAGATGACTGTTTTGTTGATAATTAATTGTCCATACACGCACATAATTTTCTGAAATTACTAGAAGATAGAGTTCTGATGGATGCCATACGATATTCTTAACTGCTTCGCCGTTATCAATTTCACAGATTTTTTGAGGAACAACACCATTCATAGATGCGCATTTTTCATCTTCAAAAATATCGAGTGTTGTTACTCTTTTTGTAACTTCAGCTTTTATATGCTTATATTTTGGATGAGTGTGATAAGTACAGAATATTATTGAAGGGATTATAAGAAAAAGAAATAAAAATTTTTTCATAACCATCCTACAAAATAAAAAGGGGAATGCTTAATGCATCCCCCTATATTTTAAGCTAAATGTTTTTTCAAAAGCTGCGTGATAATTTTTGGATTACCTTTTCCGCGAGTTGCTTTCATACACTGTCCAACAAAGAAGGTAAATACTCGATCATTTCCTGAACGATATTTTTCAACGTTGTCAGGATTATTTTCAATAATCTCAAGAATGATTTTTTCAAGCTCAGCTTCTGAACCAATTTGCTTCAAATCTTTTTCTTCAATGATAACTGCTGGCGCTTTGCCTGAAGCAATCATTTCAGCAAATACCGTTTGAGCTGCTTTACTGTTGATAGTACCTTTATCGAGTTCTCCAATAAGTTCCGCCAAATGTTGTGGAGAAATTGGAGACTCAGTAATAGCAAGTTTTTGCTCTTTCAGATAGCCAAGCACATCGCGTAAAATCCAGTTGCTTGCAAGCTTTGGTTGTTTGCAAATTTGTGCAGTGTTTTCAAAGTAATCAGCAAGATCTTTGTCAGATGTCAAAACTCCTGCTTCATAGGCAGTGAGTTTGTATTCACTTTGAAAGCGTACAAGTTTTTGCTGTGGAAGCTCTGGGAGTTTTTTCTCAATCTCATCAATCCATTCATCATCAATGATGAGTTCTGGTAAATCTGGGTCAACAAAGTAACGGTAGTCTGCAGCATCACCTTTTCCACGCATGCCATAGGTTTTATGCTGTTTGCTATCCCAAAGGCGTGTTTCCTGAGCTACCTTCTCGCCTGCTTGAACAATGCCAATCTGGCGTTCAATTTCATACTCAATTGCTTGATGAATAAATTTAAATGAGTTGATGTTTTTAAGCTCAGCTCTGGTACCAAGTTGTGTGTCTGTTTTTTTCTTGATTGAGATATTTACGTCTGCGCGGAATGAACCTTGTTCCATGTTCGCATCACTTACACCAAGGTAGCGTACAAGCGCGTGCAATTGCATCAAGTAGCTTCGTGCTTCATCTGCACTGCTAATGTCTGGATGTGTAACAATTTCAAGAAGTGGTGTTCCGGCACGGTTAAGATCAACAAGGCTATAGCCAGCTGGTGAGTGGATGTTTTTTCCTGCGTCTTCTTCAATATGAATACGCATTAAGTTGATTGTTTTTGTTTGATTCTCACCGGTAGGAATTGTTACGTGCCCACCAAAACAGATTGGTGTTTTATCCTGTGTGATTTGATAATTTTTTGGAAGGTCAGGATAAAAATAGTGCTTGCGAGCAAAATAACTGCTTTGATTGATGCTACAATTTGTTGCAAGCCCGGTCATAATTGCGTAGTCCACAACTTTGCTATTGAGCACAGGAAGTGTTCCTGGATAACCACAGCAGATCTGACAGATGTTTGTGTTTGGTTTATCACCAAATGAGTTTGGACATCCGCAGAAAATCTTGGTGTTTGTTTTCAGTTGAACATGAACCTCAATACCAATGGTCGCTTCAAATTCTGGATATTTATCAAGTATAGATTGAGTAGGTTGTGTCATTTGTTGTCCTTACGCAATTAAAGGAGGCAGGCAAATTATTTAAGCTTCTTGACGTTGAATTGTGCAGATTCTAGTTGTTCATTGCCTTCAAGAACAATTTTGCAGCCCAAGTTTTTTTCAAGTTGAAGAATCGCCTTATATTCATTATGAACAAGGTGATCAAAAACCTTCAGTGGAACTGAAAGTATCAATGAACCGCTGAGGCCATTACGCTTAATGTCCTCTTTAGCCTTGTATAGGATATCAAAACTAAGGGTTGATGTCGATTTTATATAGCCAATAGAGCTGCAGGTAGGGCAGGTATTGGTCAATTGTTGCATCAAAGTTTTTCCAGAGCGTTTTCTGGTCATTTGGACAATACCAAACTCAGAAACTTTGAGCGTAACAGATTGATACTTATCACGTTCTTTGAGCATTTTTTCAAGGAAGCGTGAAAGCTTTTGTCTGTTTGAAGATATTGACATATCAATAAAGTCGATGACAATAAGGCCACCAATATTACGCAGGCGAAGTTGGGTAACAATTTCTTCAGCTGCTTCAAGGTTTGTTTTTAAAATGGTGTCTTCCATTTTTCCTGAACCAGTGAATTTTCCGGTATTTACATCGATAACGGTCATTGCCTCGGTGGTTTCTATAATAACCGACCCACCAGATTTTAAGAAAACTTTTTTCTGCAATGCTTTATCGATTTGTTTTTCTACTTCAAAGCGATTGAAGAGTGAAGGAGGTCCTTCATAAAAACGTACCTTGCTTGCAAATTCAGGAGTAACGCTTTTAACCAAAGTGTGAATCTTTTGCTGGTTTTCTTTATCGTCAGTAATAACGACTTCAACATCTTCATCAAGGTGATCACGAATAACACGGAATGAAAGAGGAATGTCTTCGTGAATTTTTTCACCTGGTTTAGCTTTTTTAAACTTTTTATTAATCGTGTTCCAGGTAGAAATAAGAACATTAAGATCGCGCTTAATATCGCGAGCAGGGCGTCCTTCAGCAGTTGTGCGAATAATTGCACCCATACCTTCAGGTAGCAATGCTGTCATGAGTTCTTTAAGACGTGTACGTTCTTCACGGTCTTCTATTTTTCGAGAGACGCCAATTTGAGGGATGTTTGGCATTAAGACCACAAACTTGCCGGGAAGCGTAAAACATGTTGTAAGTTTTGCTCCCTTTTCGTGAATCGGCTCTTTAATTACCTGAACAAGGATATCTTCGTTTTCAGTAAAAATTTTACTGATATCAAGAGACGATTTGAGTTTGCGTGCACTTACTTCTTCTTCAGAATCTTCTTCTAAAAATTCTAATGTTTTTTCAGTTGCCAGTGCTCGGTCAATTTCTGTGATATGCAGAAAACCTGCTTTGTTTTGTCCAATATCAACAAAAGCGGTTTGAATACCAGGAAGCACTTTTGAAACGCGACCTTTAAAAAAGGTGCGTTCAAGATATTGTTTATTCGTTGCATCAAAATAGATGTCTTGCAATTTATCGTCTTGCAAAACAGCAACGCGTGTTTGCCATGCTTCCTTGTTGATTAAAATTTTTTTCACCGCTATAGTCCCAACAATTTTATAATTTTGAATATATAATTTTTTTCTGAAAAAATTACAAATTAGCCTTTATTTTCTAGTGATTTCTGAAGAATCCTTACCCTATTATAGTCCATAATGAAAATTATGAGTAGTAAATTATAGTAAATTGTGGTAGCTTGTGCTCCAAGTGAAAGTTGAGTAGGAGCGAATACGAAGGTTGAGAGGTACTAATACACATGTTCAGGAAGGAGATCCACATGAACAAATTAATGGCTTTTGCTGTTATTTCAGCGATTTTTATTTCAGGTTGTGCAAAAAAAGACAAAAAAGATGCTAAAGCCAAGCAATCTAAGTTCCTAGCACAAGATGATACAAGAGAAGTTCCTATCTATACTGAAGAAAGCGAAGCATTGCTTGCTGATGCTACCGTTTCAGATTTTGCATTCGTGGATGATGAGGATGCATTTGTTGACGAAGCGAGCATAGAGCATGAAAAAGTTGCTATGGCTGATTCACTAGAAAATGATCTTGCAGATGAAGCGCTTCCAATGGCTCCTGAGGCAATGAATGAAAGCAGCGATTTGCTTGTCTCTCTCGATTCCGAAGTTGATTGGGATTTTGAGAATGTTCAGTTTGGTTTCAACAAAAATAATGTAAATAAAGACCAACTTGAAACTATCAAATCTAACGTTCTTCAAGCGAAAAAAGCTGTAGAGCAAGGTAAAGAAGTAGTTGTTAGTGGTCATACTTGCCAAATCGGTTCCGCAACGTATAACTTGGCTCTTTCTCAAAAACGAGCTGAAGCGGTTAAAAAAGAGCTTATCAAAGAAGGTGTTCCTTCAGATAGCATCAAAACTATTGGTAAAGGTTATGAGTCACCACTCGTATGGACCAATGCTACAGACCGAGCAACTAAGATTAAAGAGCTTTCGGTTAACAGACGAGCTGAAATCGTTGTAAACTAGACAACGAAGTTATCATCCTGGGGCAAGTTTTCCAGGATCCATACAAATTCAATTTGTATTAGTTCTAAAGGGCGCCTATAGCAATAGGTGCCCTTTTTTTGTTGTTCTTGCGAAAAGCATGGTATTTGCTAGTGTAGCAATACATTTTAGTGAATTTTTTAGGACATTTTTATTTGGGTGGGGATTCCAATTATGAAACTTATGAGATCGGCTTTATTGGTTATTTCGTTGTTTTCCATGAATATGCAAGCTTCTTCTAATACTCCATCTTCGCGCGTTATGTACTGTGATAGTGATAATGAGAAAGCTTCAGGAGCTAGTGAACATGTTGATAGTCTCAGTAGTAGCACCAGTGAAAATGAAGAAAAGCATACATTTAAAGAGCTTGTTCGTTTATGTAAGAATTATCTTAAAAAAACTGGGGAAGATGCAACGGAATATTTTAATACCGTAGTATTGCCATATGTTGATACGCCAGCCTTTGCCTTTTCTCTTGGCTATATGAATGTTCTTCCCAAAAAAGCAGCCTATATGGTTGTATCATTCGCTCTTTCCCGAGCAGCATTCAAGGTGTATAAGAATAGGAACAGAATCAACAGTTTGTATGTTGCATGCACAAATAAGTTAAGTGATGGCTATCAAGAAACTAAAGAGGTAATGTCCTTTATTGGTGCTCGCATGGCCTTTGGTAAAAAATTATTGCTTAATAAGTTGGGGCTCTTAAGAGATAATTTTATTGATTTTGGAGATCCACTTGAGGGTCTTACTCTCGCTTAAAATTGATGCAAGAGTTTTTCAATAGAGTGAATCTTATTTTAAAGAGGTTTGCTCTCTTTTTTTATATTCTTCAAATTGTTGCCCTTGTGTTTTTGCTCTGATATGATCAACGCATGCTGAATTTTTGAAAGGAAAACTAGGTTTGGAGCGTGATGCATGCTACGTAAAAAGATTGGCGATATTCTTATTGATCTCAATGTCATTACTGAAGATCAGTTGCAAGAATGCTTGAAAGAGCAAAAGGAAACTGGAAAACTTTTGGGGCAGGTGCTTTTAGAAAAAGGCTATGTTTCAAGTAGTGATCTTGCACGTGCGCTTGCTAGACAAATAGAGATTCCTTTCATTGATGCCATTACTGAACAAATGGCAGACCTCAGTCTTTTAAGAAAAGTACCATTAAAATTTTTGCGACAACATGCGGTAATTCCGATTATGTTTGAAGGGCAGAAGACCATTGTTACTGCCAACCCCCGGGACTTACAGCCGCTTGATGATCTAGCGCTTCTTATGGAAGGTGATGTGCGGTATGCCGTTTCAAGTGAAACGTCAATTGTTGATGCTATCAATAAATATTATCCACTTGAGACCAGTAAAGAGATGATGGAAGAACTCACTGAGGAAGGTGAGAGTGAGTTTGGCATTCCGGACGGGATTGAAGATAAAGATATCATGGAGCAAGCCAATGAGGCGCCAATTGTTAAATTGGTAAACCATGTTATTTATCAAGGGGTCAAAGAAGGCGCTTCTGATATTCACATTGAACCATTTGAAAAAGAATTGCGTGTTCGTTATCGTATCAACGGGAACATGTATCAGCGCGTTATTCCTCCTAAGCGTTATCAGGGAGCGATTGTTTCTCGTATCAAAATTATGTCCAACCTCAACATTGCCGAAAAACGCATTCCGCAAGATGGCCGAATTATGATTAAGGTGGCGAATAAGCCAATTGATCTAAGGGTATCAATTTTGCCATGTAATTTTGGTGAACGTGTGGTAATGCGTATCTTGGATAAAAGTAAAGGTGCTACAGAGCTTGAAGCGCTGGATATGAGTAAGCATGATTTTGATGTTGTGCGAAAAAATATTGAACGTCCAAATGGTATCATTTTAGTGAGTGGTCCAACCGGTTCTGGTAAAACCACAACATTATATTCAATCTTAACACGCTTGAATGATCCTGATGTAAATATTATCACCGTGGAAGATCCGGTGGAATACACTATCAGTGGTATTAGTCAGGTACAAGTGAATGAAAAAGTGGGCCTAACGTTTGCTGCTGCGCTGCGCTCAATTTTACGGCAAGACCCTGACACCTGTTTAATTGGTGAAATTCGTGATACAGAGACTGCGCAAATAGCAACGCAAGCTGCGTTGACTGGTCACTTGGTTCTCAGTACTATCCATACAAACAGTTCACCTGCAACAGTGACGCGATTAATTGATATGGGTATTGAGCCATTCTTAATTGCATCGTCACTTGTTTGTGTTATTTCGCAGCGATTGGTACGAAAGCTTTGTGATAAATGTAAGCAACCGTATCAGCCAGAAGATGAGATGATTAATCGTATCGGGTTAACGACGGCTGAAGCAGCTGAAATTACGTTTTATAAGCCAGTTGGTTGTGATGAATGTCTTAAAACTGGTTATACGGGGCGTCGAGCAATATTTGAAGTTATGGAGGTTGATGATGAAATTGCATCACTCATCATTCAAAAAGTTGATGCAACAGTTATTCGTGATAGAGCAATGGCAAAGGGGATGACGGTTCTGGGAATGGACGGAGTAAGACGCATCAAGCAAGGTATCACGTCAATTGAAGAAATTATGTCTGTAGCATACGTTGAAGAGGCGCAGGAGGTTCGCCCCGAAGAATAAGCGTTAGAGGGTTTATGCCTTTTTGGTTGCATGATTCGAAAATAAACGATTTAACCAGATCTCTTTCCACGATAATGCGTCTATGTATAACACTTCTTTTGCTAGCATCAATTTTTTTAGTCTGGTTTTTTCTTTTTTACTCATCATCACAGCTTCGTGTTGAACAGCAGGTGTTTACACAGCATAATCTTAAAAAGCAAAATCATTTATTTAAAAAGTCACTTAAGCAGTTTGATGTTGTTACAAAAAAGCGTGATGATGTGTATCAAGCACATGAAAAATTATTAGCAAGTAAACCCTCGGAGCGGGCGATACTTGCTTTTTTATTGAAATCATTTCGTAAGCATTCTATTGTGTGTAATTCAATTAAACCTGTTTTTTCAAAATCAAGAACATTATATAAAAAAGATTACTTTGATGTTGCGTTTTCAGGATATTTTACGGATTTAGTTTTGCTATTTTCTTTTCTTGATAATTCTTCTTATGATATAAAGTTTAAAAAACTGCAATGTATGCGAGGGAGTGATAACCTTGTTCATGTGACGACGGTTGTTCGTCTTGTTGATTTTGTGAAGAGTGAAGAATGAATTTTTTACGAGTAATGATTATATGCTTGTGTTTGCCGGTAATGTTACAAGGCAGAGATCCATTTTTTCTTCCAAAACAATCTGAAAAACATGAGTCAGGAGCACTCAAGCTGACAGGGATTATTGGTGACAAAAGTAGAAGAGGTGCTATTGTCACTATTGGTGAGAGGTCAAAAATTGTCTTTCCAGGGGATGTTGTAAAAAATTATTTTGTTACCAAAATTACTGATGACAAAGTATTTTTACAGCAGGGAAAAAAGAGCATGGCGCTAGCTCTTGTTATGGGAGCGTATTAGGCGAGAAGGGATATTGAAGGAGAGTACTTTGAGAATACTTTGGAAAGAGACGCTGTTATTGGGCCTTTTTTTTACCACTCTTTTTTCTGGCCCATACGATTATTTTAAAAATGAATACGATCTTCCACCAACAACCTCACAGTTGCACAAAAAAGGTCAGGTAGCGCGGCGCAAGCGGTCGCTTGAACATATTCATGATGTTGTCAGTGATGTTATCAAAACAAAAACAGTGCGCAAGCCTCAAGTTGCAAAGATTTCTAAGAGCAACCAAGTACACAAGAAGAAATCTGAAACGTCCATCATTGAAGTACATGCATTGTTAAATCAGGTGTATGAAGATAAAAAGCTTCGTAAAAAGAATGTTACGCTTCGTTTAAAAGATGTAAACATTCGCAAAGCAATTGAGTTGCTTGCATCTATTACTAAAGTACCATTCGTGCTTGATGGTGAAGTTGAAGGTAATGCTCATCGGTTTAACTTTAAGGATATGCCACTTGCTTCAGTGCTCCGTATTTTACTGACTAACAACAAACCTCGCCTGGCCCTCATTAAAGACTTTGATGTGTGGCGAGTCGTTAAGCAGGAAACCGCAATAGAGCATCATCTACAACAAATGTATGCCCAAAATAGAAAGGATACAGAGCTTCAAAGTTTTATGGTTCGTTATGCTGCATGGAACGATGTGTTTAAAAAGAAGATGAAAAATCTTTGGGAAAGCATTGTGGGTAAAATGCATGAAAAAGCTGGAAATTATTTGTTGTTTGATGATAACAGTAAAAAAATCTTCTTCAAGGGTAATTACCGTTTCTGCAAAGATTTTAAAAAGATTTTAAAAGAAGTTGATGTGCGAGTTCCTCAGGTTCGTATTGATGCACGCATTGTGCTTGCGCGTAAAGACTTTGAAGAAACCATTGGTTTTCAATGGTCAGGGATTTATGACAGAAGTCAGAGCTTGAAACGTACGTTTGATATGGCCGGTGTTGGTATTGGTGAAAAAACGCCGGGTGATGGATTTAAAGATTTAATGAATTGGTCACTTAACTTCTTACCAACCATGATATCCCCAGATTCACTTCCAATTAAACTGCCATTTTCATTCGGTAAAAAAAATCTTTCTACCCGCCGTTTAAACTTAATGCTTAATGCGGCCGAAACAAAAGAAGAAATTAAAACTATTTTGAAGCCATCTCTGCTGGTAAAAAGTGAAGAGATGGCTGAAATTTTAGTTGGTGAAGATATGCCTCAAGATGTTCGTTTACAAGAAACGGTTGAAGGGCAGCCAACGAATATCACTACCATTGGTTACAAAGATATTG
>JAUIHA010000154.1 GCA_030432505.1 bacterium
AATCAATGCAAAGTATTTTACACAAAAATAGCTTTTTCTCTAGGAGCAAAGAATGTGGAGACTAAAAGAGCATTTTTTGAGGTTGAAAGGGTGCGTTTTTCAAGCAATACTTATCCCAAAGAATCGAATGTAACTTATTGCCTTTACAGAATGGTCGCAAAAGTAAAAGTTCGACGGCATCGTTCATTTCACCCCGATGCAGGTATTCTCTTACTTGTTGGCAAGCTTCTATTTTATAGGTATGATTAATTATTTTGCTCAGTTTCCACATGGAAAAGTCTTTAAGAGCAAGGCGAAAAACCTTTTGCTTCAAAGCATTACCTGAAAAACGAATTGGATACGGTTTTTGTTTGCACTTGTGTTTATAGTTTTTTAGATAGGTTTCAGTTTTTGAAAATGCGGTAAAAATAGTTGTAGCCAGTGGTGCAAGAAAAGCTACTGCTTTGCCGGGAACAACATTAAGTTCATGAAGCTCTAGGGGCGTGCGTAGTAGCCAGCCTGCAAGTGCAACGGGAATGGTAAGCATGCCGCCAGTAGAAACAATTTTTTGTGGACGATGCATGAGGAGCCAATAAAAACTTTTGAAAAAGTTCGCGGCAAGTTGCAGCATAAAAAAAGGCAACAGCCAAAGTTTCTTGCGTGAAAGCTTTGGTGTTGCCAAGAGTTTTATTTCATCAATAATATGATTTCGCTGTACTAATGCTTTATCAAGTTTTCCATGTTGGCCAATAAAGAGCAGCGAGCCGTTGTGTTTTTGTTTCCAATCTTTACCAAGCTGCAGTGCTGGTAAAATATGACCACCAGATCCACCAGCAACTAAGAAAATGTTTTGTTTCATTCGCTATTTTTTGCTTCGTCTAAATGTTCTTTAATAACGTTATCAAATGGTGCAAGTTTATGTGCCTGCTCTAGAAGTTTAATTGATTCTTCTGTTCTGCCAAGTTTTAATAACACAAGCCCTTTAGTGTCAAGATAGTAATAACTATTCGGACGTTCTTGGAGCGCTTTATCAATGAGCGTTAATGCTTCTTCAAGATTTTTATCTTGCTCTGCATAAATGTAGGCTAAAAGATTATACGCTGATGAGTACGCATTTTTAAAGCTGACTGCTTGCTTTAATGTTTGTTCAACCTCTGTGAAATCTTCTTTGTTATTATACTGAATGAATGCAATTTGAAAGAGCACCTTTGATTTGAGTTCTTCATTTTTTGTATGATTCAACAGTTTTCGGTAATAACTAATGCCGCGTTTATAATCATCAATTTCTAAATATTGATCGCCCAGTGTTGCGAGTAGTGGCGTGCTTGGTTTTTTATTTGCAACACGCTCGAGCGATTTAATAATATCATGCAATGAAACATTTGCATTTTTGAGCAGCAACATTGTATGAATCACATGGATATTTTTAGGATTTTGCAACAACCAATTTTCCATGAAATCCAGTGCTTTCATTTGATCACCCATGGCAAGGAAAATTTCTGTCTTTAATAGTTTTGCTTTGGTAAAGTTTGGTTGTTTTTTCAGCGCTTTGTTAACGTTTTCAAGCGCACGTGTTTTATTCCCTGCTCGCATTTGAATGAGTGCTAAGTCAAAATAATATTCTGGCGTGTTTGATTTCAAACGTTTTAAATGGCTTGCTGCTTCATGAAAACGTTCTTGCGAGAACAATAATTGAATGAGCTGCTTTTCAACTGAATCATCTCGGCCAACAAGGTTGAGATAATGTTTATATCCTTTTACTGCATCGTTAACACGGCCCATTTGTTCAGTAAGCACAGCTTTAAAGAGCCAACCTCGGTCAAATTTGGGAAGCAGTTTCAAGCTTGCCTCAATTGCTTCTAGTGCTTTATCATAATGTTCCAATTGTGCATAAATTTTTGATTGAAGAAAGTTGAATAAGAAATGCTTTGATTTAAGTTGTGGATTTTCAATACATGAATCTAGGAACTCAAGAGCTTTTTCAAGCTCATTGTTTTTAATGTAGGCAACGGCGGTATAGTAAGCAATTTGTGAATTGTCAGGGTTTTCCTGGCGCAGGTCATTAAAGATATCTTCCGCTTTTTCATCGTGCCCTTGATGAAGAGCTGTTTGTGCAAAAATCATTTTGACGTCTAAATTTTCTTTGAATGCTTGTTCAAATTCTTGTTTTTTCTTTTTAATAAGTCCAGCAATAATGTCATGCTTGCCTGCATCAAACAAAAGGCGTAATAGCCCCTCATAAGCATACACCGCAGGTTTATACATCAGCAGACGGCGATAGGTGTTGAATGAACGAGAAAGACACTTTGCGCGCTTGCGCGGCTTTTGAAAATGATGATTTCCTTTGGTATGTAGATACGAGCCTTTGAGATACAAAAGATATTGTTCACTTTTGTTTTGTG
>JAUIHA010000155.1 GCA_030432505.1 bacterium
ATATGTGGATTGTCTTGCTGGTAACTGATTAACGTATTTTGGCTTTGCCGCTCTGACGCCTGTTGCAAGCTTGTTGAATGACTGTCTGTTGCCTCGTTAAGAATGTTCATCACATCTGACAAACTATTGGCCGAGATAGGTGCTACCACACCGCATAAACCCAACGCCAAAATAGTACTTTTTTTAACCATACCACCATCTCCATTTGCGCTTACTTTTCCATGCTCTCCTTTAGACTAGCAAACAATGTCAACAAACAGGTTGCAATTCAAAAAAAATCTTTCTAACATCTGCGGGTTTTCCATTAAGTTTTATTCATCGCTTCGGCGATTTTGTTTTAAATTCATACAACGCTTTTTCGAAAGGAAACAAGATGCGTTTTATTTTTATTTTCACCATAGTACTGTCTTTGTTTGGCTCCCTTCATGCGGATGGTTATTGCCAAGACACCTTGTCGCAACTTGAACAAAGGGCAATATCCCTTGAGCAAGAGGCCGCACATCTTCGGCAGCAGATCATTGTCATTCAACAGACCAAAGCGCTGGCAGATGATCTTCATAAATTTCCATCGGCATGCAATGGCTATAACGTCTATCCATCCGCGCGAGAACTATTTACGCGGTGCGATAAAGCCATCGAAGTATATAAAGATTTTGCAGCACCAGAGGCAGCTTGTGAGTATTCCGGACACTTGATCCGGGGCTTGGTCCATGTTGCCAATGAAATCAATGCCTACACCTGGACGCTTCCAGATCAAAGTGGCCAAACACTCAGCATGGTTCCTTTGTCTGATGTGAAATACCAAGATTACGGTAAGTTTCGCAAAGCGTGTTGGGATACATTAATAGAAGCAGAAAACTACGCAAAATCACAAGCAACCTTATGCAACAATGAATATCGCGCGTTCATTCAGCGCCATGATAATAATAACCAACGTGGCTACTTAAAATCTGCTGAAAGATTGATTCAACGCTATGCCGTAACACCTATTTACGATGTTGCGTGTTATAACGATATCCACGGCAATATGTTAGCAGTCACACAACACGTGATTGGCACATCATGGACCAATGGTCCGCCAGATATTGAAAAATCCATGTTGTTGTACGTGAACCAGCCAGACAAATTTGCTCGCGCAGAGATGGTGAACTTTTGTAAGAAAGTGATTCGGCGTGCAAGAAAAGGACGAGGATACTTTCGCTTACAACGCCGCGTGACGAATCTGACCAATAACTTTCAGGCCAGAGCAGATCAGTTTGATGATGTCTTAGGTCTTCTACAGGCATGCTATAACAAATGCCAACAGCAGGAAATATTAACGCAGCGCAATCGTTTTGCGAAACTAATGATTGATTTGCAACTGGGCGTACAGCTCAAGTGCTACTCCAACCAACATCACGGATACTTCCGTCAGGTTGCCGAAAGAAATGTTCATCAACTTGATCAAGGCATTATTGATTATCAGGTGGTTTACAAGAATACCCACAGCGAAATGAATTGGCTCAAGGGCTTTTACCATAACCCTCGCCGCCGTTATAAATAATGACCAAGATTTCATCACGGCGCTACTGAATTTTCCTTTTCATCCTGTGCTGATTTCAACCATAAAAAATTAGGATTTTGTGACGTATTTTACAAATGGTCAATATGGGTTGGCCTTTTCTCTTCACAGCTGCTGCCTTGATGCAAAGTGTCATGGCAGCAGCTGCCTTATCTCTATGCATTCAAGACATCTATTGACAAATATTTTTCTCCCAAGCAGCATGAAAGTTACCGGGGAAAAAAAACAGGATGTTACAATGAAACCATGGACCAAAGTTTTTCTCACACTGGCTACCATTGGAGTGCTTGCTCCATCTTATTATTTTTTGTCTAATAATTTTTATGAAATTGATCCAGGAAAACTATACCGATCCAAGCAACTCACGGGCGAGGAACTCACCCAAGTCATCGAGGATTACGGTATCAAAAGCATCATCAGTCTTCGTAAGGTTGAGCCAGAAAAAAAATGGTACCAAGATGAGCTTCAAGTGGCGCAAGAAAAGAACATACACCATGTTTCCATCGGTATGAGCGCCAAAAGACTCCCCCACAAACGAGATCTCTTAACACTGCTCAATGCCTATGAAAACTTTGCCGTTTCTGAGTGCAACTTCTTTTTTAGTGGAACCGGTTGGAAAGAGGAAGTCTGTGGCTAGGTCATCTACAACATAGACATGGCCTTTTTCTTGTCCTGCATTGTGCAGCACTGTCACGCTAAAACGGCGACATGTTTGCAGTTCTTTGAGATGCTTATCATCGTCGGCGCTTGTGGACAACCGCAATACCATTTCACGGCTAATTAAACCGCAGCCATCCCATGTTGATGCTGATAATCGAGG
>JAUIHA010000156.1 GCA_030432505.1 bacterium
GCTTTCGGGTCGGCATGTTAAAAAAGTCTCTGAATTTAGAATAAAGGATAATGCTTGTCAATTAAGCCTTCCAACGATATTCAATTAAAACTCTATATTTATTTGCCTCTTGTTGTAACATTGCTTTTAATCTTTTATTTCTCATCCATGTCTCAACTTCCGTTTGAACCGCTGTTTAGTTTACAAGATAAGGTTCATCATTTTATTGCTTTTTTTACTTTAGGTTATTGTTTATTAAGGATTTGTAACTTTAAGAAGTGGAGCAAAACGTTTACGGTTATTGTGGTTGTTTTGTTTGGAACAATCAAGATAGTCCATTTTGTTAATAGCCAAAGAGTATCCTCGCTGCTTATCTTTGAGGTGACAATATGCATTGGCAAGACTATCAATTATTGAGCCAGCAAACAATGAATTCCCAAATGACAATGATATAGGATGATATTCCATCTTTAAAAATTGATCACCGTTAAGAAAAATACTGTCATCCTGGCCTAAAAGTGTACTATCTAGTAAATCTCTTCTTGATGTTTTTTTTTCAAACACATTTTCTTTTGTCACATTTTTTTGAGCTCTAACATCATGAACCGTTCCTTTGGAGCCACGATAAAGAAGAAATGTGTTGTTCTCTTGCTCTTCATACTCTAGTTTTATTGCTTGAGCAACATAGCTATGCTTTTTTAGTACAGGACTTTTGCTATGCACAAAAACATCCGATTTTAAGTTTGTAAAATCAAATGGTATATTATCAAGATTATTACAACGCCTTCTATCATGCTTCTCTTGCAAAGCTGTAATAGAAATTATTAACTCAGCAGCTATTTTTGATATATTTTTTTTAAGAAAGCTTTCAAAAAGATCTAATGTGATACCTTTCAAAAATATACTTGCTGTTGCATGATCAAGGAAGTCAAAAAAATCTTTATGCACTTGAAAGTAATTTTCTTTAAACGAGCTATTTATTTTTTGATGCACTTTAAAAACACTTTTTTTATGTGCTTTTTTGTTTTTTAAAACCTCAATAAAATTATTATCTAAATCAGCAAGTAAATTAGCTTCTTCATCATCAAAATTAAATTTTTTATTAAAATACTGCTCTATGATAAACAATTCGAATAATGTTGTTGGAATAAAAATAACATCATATAGCTCATTAATCTCCTGTATTTTTTTTCGAATAAACTTTTGCTCAGCATATGGCTCTGCAGCAAAAAGCTCTTTAACCTCTTGTTCTGTCAACTCATCAAGATGTCCAAAACACATCGGTGTAGAATATTTTTGCAATGTCGCAAAAATCGCATCCCAGTTTTCTTCATCACTTTCCTGCAAAGCTGCAACATTATTTTTTTCAGCTGAATCATATTTGAAAACAATGAGCTGAGCATTAATCGTAGAAATCGTTAAGAAAAGAAAAAATACTATGCGGAAAACAGAAATCATGAAGTGCCTCATTATATACTAATTTTATGAATATAAGATTTAGGGGTTCTAGTATATAAAGAATAAAAAGCGAAACAATTTTTTATTAAAAAGTAGCAAAAACAAATAAAAAAGCGCCTCGAGATTCGAGGCGCTTAGGTCTTTTAAAACGTCTAAGAAGTAATTCTTAGTACATTCCTGGCATTCCACCCATTCCTGGCATTCCAGCTGGAGCTGCAGGAGTAGATGATTTTTCTTCAGAAATGTCTGAAACCATAGCTTCTGTAGTAAGAAGAAGGCCAGCAATAGACGCTGCATTTTGAAGTGCTGAACGAGTAACTTTCTTAGGATCAACAACACCAGCTTTTACCAAGTCGGTAAGTTCACCAGTTTTTGCATTGAATCCAATGTTACCTTCAGTTCCACGTACACGTTCTACAATAACGGATGGCTCAACACCAGCGTTTGAGGAAATAATTCTGATTGGTTCTTCAAGTGCACGTCTAATAATGTTTGCACCAATCTTTTCATCACCTTCAAGAGCAAGAGCTTCAAGTGATTTTTGTGCTCTAAGAAGTGCAAGTCCACCACCTGCAACAATACCTTCTTCAACAGCTGCACGTGTTGCATGAAGCGCATCATCCACACGGTCTTTCTTTTCTTTCATTTCTGTTTCTGTTGCAGCACCAACTTTAATAACTGCTACACCACCTGAAAGTTTAGCAAGACGTTCTTGAAGTTTTTCTTTGTCGTAGTCTGAAGTTGATTGTGAAATTTCAGCTTTAATTTGCTCAACGCGTGCTTGAATATCAGCGCCTGCACCTTTACCATCAACAATAGTTGTGTTGTCTTTGGAAACAGTAATTGTTTTTGCACTTCCAAGATCAGCAAAGGTAATGTTTTCAAGTTTGATACCAAGATCATCAGAGATTAAGCGTCCGCCAGTAAGAATTGCGATG
>JAUIHA010000157.1 GCA_030432505.1 bacterium
CAAATAAGATATAATGTAAAGTAAATTACCAATATAATAGAAATAGTCTATTTCAGGAATTGGATCTATATTCACAACCCAAGTGATATAATTAAAGATTTCTGCTATGGAAAAGAAAATCAAAAAAGTTCGCATTGTTCCGGGTTGTATTTCATGCGGGACATGCGAAGCAATTTGTCCTAAAGTATTTGAAGTCAAAGATGTTGCTTACGTCAAAGATGATGCAGAGATTGAAGGCAACGAAGAAGATATTCGTGAAGCAGTAGATATGTGTCCGGTAAGTGTTATTGAGATAGACGAAGAAGAATAGGCACCAATGAAAAATTCTTTTTTTAATCCAAAAAAGCTTGATGAAAAAGTTGTATTCCAAGATTTGAACAAAGAAATTTTGGGTGATCAGGGCGTTTTTTATGCGGGAAATCTTTTACGAAGAGCTGCTGAGAAATGGCCAGACAAAGTTGCACTCATCTGTGAAGAAAAAAATGTAACGTTCAAAGAAGTCTACTTACGCTCATTACTTTTAAGTAAAAAATTAGTAGCAGCAGGTGTGAGTGCGCGTGACCATGTTTTGTTATATATGGAAAACTCCATAGAATTTTACATCAGTTATTTTGCGGTGTGGCAGCTTGGCGCTGTGGTAATTCCGCTCAACACTTTTTTGCATGAAAAAGAACTTTCATACGTTATTAAAGATGCGCAGCCAAAAGTCATTATTGCATCAGAATCACTTAAGAAAAAAATTAATGGTTTAGTTGAACAAGATTATCTTGAAGCACTGCCAACTATTTTCACACAAAATGATATCAACTGGGAAATGCCAGTAACCAACCGTCATCTTCTTCAGGTGAAGGATGAAGTTAAAACCACTGAGCTTGGGACTGATGAATTGTGCTTGTTGCTCTACACATCTGGAACAAGTGGGCGTCCAAAGGGCGTAATGCTTTCATCGAAAAACATTATTACGAATGTGATTCAAGGGTTTGCTCGCTTCAAAATGGTTGGGCTTACAAGTGGTGAACGCTTCTTTTGTGTATTACCACTCTTTCACGTTTTTGCACAAAACGCGTGCTTATGGCTACCAATGATGACGGGTGGTACCGTATTGTGCCAAAAATTGACCGTAAGCTTATTCTTAAGGGCCTTAAAAAGAAACCAACTATTTTCTTTGGCTTCCCAGCATTGTACGGATTACTTTGTCTGATGAAAACCGCGCCACTTGATACCATTAAAATGTTTGTTTCAGGTGCTGATGCAATGCCAGATAAAATTCGCAGTGCTTTCGCAATGATTTACGGACGCAAAATTTGTTCGGGGTATGGT
Source organism: bacterium (assembly GCA_030432505.1). Taxonomy (GTDB): domain Bacteria; phylum Babelota; class Babeliae; order Babelales; family RVW-14; genus JAUIHA01. The sequence continues at coordinate 1,321 of JAUIHA010000157.1, forward strand.
CTGACCGAGGCAGCACCAGTGATTGCGGTAAATCATGAAAATGAAGAACAAAAAACAAATGTTGTTGGATATCCTGTTATTGGTCTTGACTGTGAAATTCGAGATGAGAATGGTAATGCACTGCCACAAGGAAGTATTGGCACCTTGTGGGTGCGTGGTGGTAATGTCATGCTTGGGTATTACAATGTTCCAGACATGACTGCAAAAGTTCTCAAGGACGGATGGCTTTCAACTGGTGACCTTGCTTCAATTAATGAAGATGGGACCCTTGCAATTACCGGGAGAAGCAAAGATTTGATTATCCATAAAGGATTTAACATCTATCCACAAGAAATTGAAAACATTTTGATGACGCATCCAACCGTCTTTAAAGCTGCTGTTATTGGTAAAAGTGAAGATGCAAGTGGACAAATTGCCGTTGCTTATGTTGCGGTAAAAGACAATAAAGAAGGTATTGAGCTTAAGCTCCGTGAGTTATGTGCAAATAGTTTGGCTGCGTATAAAGTGCCAAAAAAGTTTGTATGTCTTGACGATTTACCACTGAATGCAACTGGGAAAATAGACAAAAAACAGCTTAGTAATTTTGATGCATAAATAAAAATTGTATTCAGTTGTTTGTTATATTACTATGATTAGAGACATACGAGGGTAGCATAGGAGTTTAAAATAATATGTCTTTAACTGGAGAACTGATTTTATTTGGCTCGTTTCTGTTTGCGGCGGCCTTGTTTGCATTTCTTGAAACAGCATTTACGGCGTTACGACTTTTCAAGTTAAAAGAGCTGCAGCTTTCAGTAGCCAAATATAAAAAATTATTCGCTGCATGGGAATCAAACCCGCAGCGCATTTTAATCACTATTTTGATAGCAAACAACTTTGCGCATGTTGTGACATCTGTTTTGATTTCACACATTATGGAACGTTTCTTTGGAAAATTTGGTCTTGCCATTGGTGTTGCGATTGCAACCATCATGATTTTGATCTTTGGTGAGATCATTCCAAAAACGCTTGCAAAAACTCACCAT
>JAUIHA010000158.1 GCA_030432505.1 bacterium
ACTCCAAGAAATGCTGAAAAATTGGAATAACCTTTCTGAGTCTGAAAAACGCGATGCTCGTGAAGCAATTATACGTGCAACAGGAAAAGACAGTAAAATCTTAACCAAAGAACAAAAAGAATACTTTAGAAACATTCTTGGGAAAATGACTCCTACACCAGATATCAACATTGTTAGAGGTATTCGTGGGCAACAAGACACGGGTGGCAAACTCAGTATGATCGAAAAAATTCTAGCAGGATCACGAGGCAAAAATATTGACCCTCAAACAAAGAATGAATATCTCAAGATTCTTGCAGAGATGGGTAAAAACGTAGACCAAATGACACCAGAAGAGCTCGAACGTTACCAACGTCTCCTCATTGAATCTGGCGATAGTAACATGCTCACAGGCAAACAGAAGAAATGGCTCATTGAAAATGTACAAAATAAAGTTGGCAGACCTGGAGGCATCGTCCCTTCTGTTGAAGTCATTAATAAAACATCAAAACGCCCTGTTAATGAGCAAGTTGATATCTTGAAGAAAATCCTTATCGGATCAAAAGGTAAAAACATTGATGGTGCAACGAAGAAAGCATATATGGAACAAATCCAAAAGCTATTTGGAAACATTGACAACATGGACCCAGAAACACGTGCTAAATTCCAAAGCATCTTGGATGAATCAATGCTGTCTGACCTCTTAACACCATCAGCGAAAAAAGTTGTTGAAACGACTATTAAACCACAAGTTGTTACTAAACTACTTGGTCAGCTTGATGCCCTTGAAGGAACCATTGGAGCTCAGCAAGGTCAAGCTGGTAACCCTGAACTGAGCGCGCTGGTATTTGGTAAGCTTCAAGCAACCTTTACAACGCGCCCACGTAGCAACAAACGTTTCCTACTTCAGTTTAAAACGATTCTTAAAAATACTATCAAAACACCAGTACTTATTCCTAAACATAAAGGAATTATCAAAACGAAGTGGATCCCTGCAATTAACAGAGATCTCAGAAAACTTGGTGTTAAAGTAGGTAAAAAGAAAAAAGGTAAGAAGAAAGCACGTAGAAAAAAACGTAAGAAGAAAAAGAAAAAGCGTAAGAAAAAAGGTGCACAACAAGCTGGACAACCAACAGCACAACAAGCAAAATTCTCTGACGACATTAATAGCTTACGTAGAGAGTTTGCTGCAACCAAGGGTAAAAAACTCACATCTGAGGAACAAAATGCTCTTGCAACTAAAGTCATGAATCTTTATAAAGATCATCCAACTGATCCTAAATCACTCAGAGAGTTGCAGCTCTTATTACAAGAAGCTGAAAAGTCTGGAGCACTTACACCAGAACAAATTAAATACATCAAAGAAAGCTTAATGCCTGCAGTTGATAAAGAGCTCAAAACGGCTCAAGCAAAAGCTGCTAAAGAAAAAGCAGCTCAAGCTACACCGAAGAAGAAAAAACAAACCTATAAAGATAAGGTTGAAGAGCTTCGTAAAAAAATTGCATCTATGAAGGGTAAAAAGCTCACTCCTGAGGAGCAAAATGAATTAGCAAAAGCTATTCAAGAGCTTCACGACGCGAATCCTAAAGATGCCGCTTCACTCAAAGCACTCAATGAACTGCTTAAAGAGGCTGCAACGGCGAATGTCCTTACCGAAGCACAGCAAAAACACATAGCAGTAAAACTTCTTCCAGAAGTTGAGAAAAAAGCTCAATCAACCTACCACGCACAACTCAAAAAGCTTCAAATCATCTATGAAAATGCTCGCCGAGGTACGCTTGACGCTGGTCAACGAGATATCCAAAAACTTGTTGATGCGGTTTACAAAGCTCGACCAAAAGATAAGAAATATGAAAGCAGAAAGCTTGCTGACTTCTTCGCAAAAATTATGAATACTTCTATGATTAGTCAGAAGTATAAAGATAGGAAATTTAAGAAAATGCTTATTCGAGTTTCTAAAGAAGCTGCATAAGCTGAACATAAGAAATAATGGAAAGGGCCGGTAAAAACCGGCCCTTTTTTATGTATGCTTCGACACAATATTGCAGTATTCCCCAAGTGTTTTACGGAATTCTGATTTGTAGCATAACTATACAACACTCAATGTCATCCTGAACTTGCTTTTCAGGATCCAAATATTATTCCTTATAAGAAATTTTTATTTAATGGGAATCAGATTAATTTAAGTGTGATCAAAAGTAGTATTTAAAGCAGCAATTGTAGACGTCATGCTGAGCTTGTTTCTCAGCATCCAAATGTGATTCCTCAATGAAAAAATGAATCACATTTGGACCCTGAAAAGCAAGTTCAGCGATTATCTTCAAAGTCAAATAATTTTTAACAACTCCAAGTAGTTTTATT
>JAUIHA010000010.1 GCA_030432505.1 bacterium
CTTTGGTAGCAGTCATGAGAAAACTCGTAACAATTTTAAATACTATGGTTAAAAATAAAACTACTTGGAGTTGTTAAAAATTATTTGACTTTGAAGATAATCGCTGAACTTGTTTTTCAGGGTCCAAATATACTTCCCTAAAAACAAATAAGGAATTACATTTGGATGCTGAGAAACAAGCTCAGCATGACATTGACTATTGTCGCCTAAAATTCTATTTTTGCTGCTCTCTTGAACAAAAAAAGGAGAAAAGCATGGGAAAAAGTCTTAAGGCTATACTACTGTTTAGTGTAAGTTTCATGTTTTTCTTGTGCCAAGCAAAACAAACAAGTATGAAAAAAGATATTGTTGTTATTGGTCATCGTGGAGCATGTGGATATGCTCCTGAAAATACGTTGGCTTCATTTAAGAAAGCCATTGAACTTGGTGTACATGCTGTAGAACTTGATGTTTTTAAAACAAAAGACAATAAACTTGTTGTGATTCATGACCAAGTTCTCAATCGTACAACAAATGGAAGTGGTTTAGTTTTTGAAAAGACACTTCAAGAATTAAAAAAACTTAATGCGGGAAATGGTGAAACAATTCCAACGCTTGAAGAAGTACTTGATTGTATTGACCGTCGAATAAAAATAAATATTGAACTAAAAGGGCAACAAGTGACCGCGCTTGTTGCCGCTTGCATTAAAAAATATGTTGAAGAAAAAAAATGGTCGTACGATAATTTTATTGTGAGTTCATTTAATCATTATGCTGTACAAAAGTTTACCTCTCTGTGTCCTGAGGTAAACGTAGGTGCGCTGATTGATGGGCCACCACTTAATTATCCAAACTTTGCGCTTCAGTTGAGTGCTGATTACATTATTATGAATGCGACGTTTGTTAATGATGAGTCAGTGCAAAAGGCGCATGAAAATGGCCTCAAAATTTTTGTATTTACGGTGAATTGTCAAGACGCTATTGAGCGTATGTTCAGGCTTGGTGTTGATGGTATCATTTCCAACTATCCTGACCGAGTTTTCAGTTTTAGAAAAAAATAGGCTATGATAATACCCTGGCTAGTTTTGCGTCTATTCTATTAAAGAGGGTGTTATCATGTCTGACAAGCACGCACTTGTTGAAATTGCACAGAAAATCATTGTAGAAAGTGAAGATAACCAGGTTCTTATTTTGCATGACATCAAAGGAAAATGGGATGTTCCTGGTGGTCGTTTAAACAATGGTGAGTCATGGGAGCAGGGCCTTGCCCGAGAACTACAAGAGGAAACAGGTATTAAAGATTTTACCCTTAAGTCTGTCATGGGTGTGGAAAACTGGGTAAATCAAGATATTAATCGTGCAACATATGGTGTATTTTTTCATGTTAAAACGCCAGTAAAAGCGATTGACCTTTGCGATGATCACAACGATTTTCGTTGGATAGTAAATGAAGAACAAGTGAGTAAATTACCATTTTTTAGCGAAAAAATGCGCAACTTGATTAAGGGCATATTAACAAAATAATGAATATTCAAAAGCAAGTTGTTTCTAAAAAGGTTTCCCTTACACATTTAATTACCAAAGTTACCCAAGCCAGTGTGTTGCAAGATGCACAGGGCAGGGTATTGCTTTTACAACTTCCCGATGGCCGGTGGCATTTTCCGGGGGGGCGATTGAATGAAGATGAAACATGGGAGCAGGGCTTGCGAAGAGAAGTTCAAGAAGAGACAGGTATTGTTGATTTTGAAGTGCGCTCTGTATTGGGTGTTGGGCATATTCGTTCTCGTTCTACGGGAAATTTGAGCTATGGCGTGTTTTTTTCGTGTCATGTTCTGTCCAACTCTGTTTTATTGAGCGCTGAGCATAGCGCATATCGTTGGGTATCACAGCACGATGACTTGCATGATTTCGTTTTTCATAACCCGAATATTCATGAAATGCTTATAAAAGTTTTATAATAAAAAGCGGCCCTACCAAAATTGATAGGGCCGCTTAATTTAGTTAGTCAATTCTGTTTAGAATTAACCGGCTACTGGTGCTACTTGAGCAGCTGGTACTGCTTGTTGTTGTTTTTTACGTCTTTTCTTAGCCTTTCTTTTCTTTCTTTTTTTACGCTTTTTGCGTTTTTTCTTCTTACGTTTCTTTTTACCTTTTTTAGTTTTTTTCTTCTTTTTCTTTTTACGTTTCCTACGACGTCTTTTCTTTCTACGTTTTTTTCTACGCTTCTTCACAACTGGTTGCTGTGCTGTAGGAACAGCTTCAGTAATAGTTGGAGCTACAGCCGGTTGTGCAGGTATTGTGTATGGAAGCTGTTGTGCCATTGGCTGATATACAGGTTGTTGTACTGGACGTTGGTACATAGGTTGCATTGTTCTTATAGGCGCAGCAACAGGTCTAAGTTGTTGGACTGGTGCAACTTGTGGTTGTGCCATACGTACAGGTTGCATTGGTCTTACAGCAGGAGCTCTACGCATAGTTGGCTGTGCTACAGGAGCTATAGGATGAGCTATTGCCGTAGGTTGAAGAGCTTGTTGGCGTATTGGTCGTATCATTGGACGAGTAGTTCGAACAGCTCCTGCGACAACTGCTGGTTGCATTGTAGGGCGTGTTGCAACAGTAGGTGCTACCCCAGCAGGGACAGGAAGACCCTTTTTATGCAATAATTGCTCCGACATGATTTTTGCTTTTTTAGCTTTTGCAAGTTGTTTTTCAAGATTGATAAGTTGTCCTTTAAGCGCAATTTCTTGTTTTTCTACTGCTGTAACTTGTTGTTGAATACTATCAAGTTGTTGTTGATATTTTGCGTTTTGTTGCTTGAGCTTATTGTTAACAACGTTAATCTCTTGTTTTGCTTGTTCTTGTCTAGCTTGAAGACGTTTTTGAGTATCGGCAAGAATCCGACTAATCATTGCTTTTTGCTTATCGAGCTGGGCTTTTCGTTGTCGAATTTTTTCAGCTTCTTGCTCGTCCTCTTCTTCAGCTTTTTTAAGGGCTGCTTTTGCTTGTTCAATGCTCGCTTCAATAGTAGCTTTTTGTTGTTCAAGTTGAGCAGATTTCGTTTGTTGTTGAGCTTTGTCGGCTTCAATTTGTTGTAGTCTTTGTTGAGCAGCTTGTTTGCCTGCTTCAGCTTGAGCTTTAGCTGCGGCAATTTCTGCCTGTACTTGTGCGTTTGCTTCAAGTTGTTGTTGCATTTCCTGTTGCATAGCTTGTATTGTTTGTTCGCCTGCTTGAGCTTGCTCAGTAATTGCCTCTTGGTATGGTTGTATAGACCAAAAGCTTGGTTCCGGTTGCATATCAACAATATGCTCACGCACGTTTGCAAGTTTAGGGTTGGCTTTAACGCTATTTGGATGATGTGGATTGTATGTTTTATCTGACATATTCAAAAAGCGGTTTGTGCTCACATGCTTAAACACAAATTGATGATCTGTATCAACAGGCGTTCCAGCTGGAAGAGCTTTTCCATCTTGATATGCAAGTATTTGCCAAATACTTTGTCCATCACCTGGTTTGTTGTGCCATGTTACCATGTCACCAGTATCTTGAGGTGATTTGTAGTTAGCATTTTCAGCATTAGGTTCACCAATTGCGGTTGCATGAAGCAAACGCTCTGGAAATGCCATGTTTACAAGTGATAACTGGTCACCACTTTTTACTGCACCAGTTTTTACTGCGCCGCCGTTTCCGGCTACTCGCCATATGTTGTGCGAATACAAGTAGTTTACACCATTAACCTGTCCACCCGCAATCTTACTTGCAAGTTCAGGCCAATACATGATTCCACTTATGTGCAGGTAGTTATCTGTAGCTTCCGATTTCAATCGGATGACATCATTGTATTCAAGAGGTGCACTCACGGCACTTTGTCCCCACTGCAGCAGCGCTGCAAGGACAATTAGCACGCGAGAAATATTTCGAAACTTCTTCATTGTTTAGCTCCTATTTTGGCTTTTGTTTATTTTACTATCTTCTTTTACCAGGCATTCCTGAACTACCGCTTTGTGCGAGTTGTTGCTCTATACGTTGTTTATCTTGGACTAACTGTTGAATTTCTTCTCGGCGTTGTTCAATAGTGCGTTGCAGTGTAGCAACCTCTTTTTGTGATTGAATAAGTTCTTGTTGCTTTGCAGCTACCTGTTGTTCAAACACTTGAGCTTGTGTTTCAAGTTTTTGTGTGAGCTTTGCAATTTCTTGTTTTGATTGTTCTTGGTATGCAGCGAACTGCTGAGTAGTCTCTTTAAGACTTACTTCAATTGCTTTCTTTTGTGCTGCAATTTGCGCTATAAGAGCCTGAGCTTTTTGTTCATCTTCATCATCTTCTGCTTGCTTAAGTGCTACTTCTGCCTGCTTGAGCTGTTGTTCTAGGGCTAATTTATTTTGTTCAAGTGTTGAAACTTGTTGGGCAACTTGTTGAGCGTCAGCTTCAGCCTGCGCAGCTTGTTCTTCTGCTTGTTGTTGTTCAGCAAGTGCTGCTGCTTTGAGTTGTTCTGCTTGTTTTTTATCTTCAGCAGCTTTAGCAATTTTTGCTTGCATATCTTGTTTGATTGCTGCAACTTTTTGCTCTTGTTCAGCTTGTGCAGCTGCTTGAGAAGCAGCGAGTGCAGCAGCTTCTTCTTGAGTTTGTTTAATGAGTTGTTGATCATATTGTACTTGTTTTTCAAAGAGCTCTACAGGTGAAAGGAACTTGTTTGTGTTCCAGAACTTCATCCATTGAGCAGCATTAGGCATATTATTCTTAATGTGGCGATGGCGAGCGGTTTTTGCAACCTCTGCTTGAATTGCAGGATAATTTTTTTGTACTTGGTCTCTATATTTATCAAAGAATCCTTTTACTTTATAGAATCGACCGTTATTGTCCCAAGGCCATTTTCCAATAGCCCAGTCGTATTCTCGAGCGTAGCTATTATAAGCAGCAACAATTTTTTTGATCTCAGGAGAGACTTGAGCTGGAGCAGGTACAGCCGCTTGTTGTGGCGCAGGAGCATAAGCGTTTGCTGAAATGTTTTGCCAACCAGTACCAAATTTTTTCCATGCTTTGGCATTATTACCTTGTCCCGAAGGAACAAACCACAAGAGTCCACTTGTATCAATTAAGAATGCGTGATCTCCTGGAACCAAGGCTATTTTACCAGTATCACCCTTGATCATCGCCCATCGGTTACCTGTTGGGGTATTGGCTGACACTCCTCCTCGAACCCAAATATTATAGTTTCCATCACGAGTATGGTTTTTAAGACACCAAACTGTTCCATTTCCTGCGGCTACATGGTGGAAGTCAGTAGTCTTAGGATCAATTTGTTTTTGTCCTTTTAGATTATTTTTTGGAATAAACCAGAGTGTACCGTCTTGTTTTCCACCCTGGTAAGCAATACCCCAAAGGTTTCCCAAGTTATCAACGGATATTTGGTTTAATGATGTATGACTAAAACCTACTTTTTCCCAGTGTGTACCGAATGGATTTTCAAGAGATGTTCCTCGTCTGATGTATGGAGCAAATCCACCACCAACTTTTCCTTTAAGACAGTAAACAGTACCATCATTACCAACGGCAATGTCATGATAACCGGTTCCAATAGGCCACCAACGGTGTGTACGTTTTTCTTGTCCTGCTGTGATAAACCACAGAAGGCTACTTTTATCAATAACCCAAAACTCACCTTGAGGACCAGCAGCTACTTTACTTGTTGAACCGCCAGGGAGTTGTTCCCATTTTCCGCCAAGAGGGTTTGCTTTACTGTTTCCTGAAATTACCCAAATACGACCGTCAGTTCCTTCTGCTCCTTTGGTTGCAACGATATTAACTGGTCGTTCAGCACCAAACTCGGCAGTATAGTTTCTTCTCGCCCATTTTGTTTGCTCGGTAATTTCATCGCGAATAGCTTTTTTCACAACATCGCTTGCTTCTGAGTAGGTTCTAAACCCGCTTACGCTTCTACCATGTGTTTTACGAATTTGGGCAGCGATTTGCGCATCGGCCGAGGCATGAGCCTGTCCGATAAATGTCAGAATTGCTGCGATAAGCCACCTCGTGGCTCTTATTTGCAAGATTTTCTTCACGGTTACTACTCCTTATATATAGGTCGTTAGTTGAATGTTCAGATTAATACCTATAATAAAAATACTATAATTTTCTATCTGAATTAAAGGGTTTGGTTTTTTAATTATGAAAAAATACAAGAAGGCCCGGAAAATATCCGGGCCTTCTGCGTGAATCGTGTGATTTAGTCAGTACTAAGCGTGATTTTTTAGTTTTTTGCTATAAGTAGAAGCTGCTAATTTTACTGCTGCACTGAGTGCAAGGTAGGTAAGGTAACCACCCAAAGCAAATGCAAGACGCTCAAGAGCAACTACAGGAATAAGCGCCAACCATTGAGCTGGTGCCATAGGTGCATAGTAAAGCCACATAACGCTTCCAAGGGCATGTGCAATAAATGTGCTGCTCAAAGCGGTTAAGAACATTGAGCGAATGCCGAAGAGTTGGAGCTTGAAAATAACCATTGGAATTAACCAGTAAGCACTGTAGAGTCCTGCTTGCCCACCAATAGAGTGAGTAAGGAAGAGCATCATGCACGCTAAAGGAATGAGTACTTGCAGGGTTCCACCGAGTAACATATTTGTGGCATTGCGTTTTTCAGAAGTTGCAACAGACCAGTTAAGCGCTGAGAAGAAGGTTGGAATGCCAAATGTTACGGCATTCAAGCCAAGGAGGCTTTTAGCGAAAAAGAATCCACCAAGTTGGATCAGTCCGCCAAATGCACCTGCTAGAGGTAAAAGCATTGAGGCGATGCTAAATGATGACGTCTGTGTGCCCCAAACAAAGCTGAATTTTATACCAGTGGTAATCAACGCAAGCATTATAATAAGGCTTGGAACTATTATCTTTTTATATGCTTTCTGATCGAACATTTTCGACCCTCCTCTATTTAAATGGTTAATCTTATTAAAGATTATCATGCTTCATTATTTTTGACTATATTCTTATTTTTTATGCCGGAATTTTGATCCTGAAAATTCATTTGCAGCTTGCGTGTTTTATGGTACATTTTCATCAATTGTTAGCATAGGATAATTTTACTCTGGGGGTTTACCCGATGAATAAAAATAAATTATTTGTAGAAGATAATATTGGTTTTATTGAGCTTTTAGAAGTCTTTGGTGACGACTTAACCGTTGTGAATGCAGCACGTGTTTCATTTCACAAAGAGTCACACATGGAGCCAGTGTCTGATCAGGAAGGTGGTGTTGTTGCGTATCAACTTTCAGAGCGTGATACTAAGTTGATTAACTTTCTCGCCAAGCACGATCACGTTACACCATTTTTTCATCCTATGATTCGCTTTCGTATTAAAATGCCAATTTATGTTGTACGTGAATGGTATCGTCATACTATTGGTTTTGCTCGTAACGAAGTATCACGACGTTATGTAACAGATGATATTGAATGCTTTATTCCTAAAGAGCTTCGTAAGCGAGATAAAGATGTTAAGCAAGGTTCAAGTAAAGAAATTCTTGAAAACAATTCTGCGATTACGCAAGAAATGAAAAAATATTGTGAGGATGCTGTTACCTATTACAACCGTCTTCTTGATGATGGTTTATGTCCAGAGCAAGCACGTGGAGTGTTACCACAAAATATGTACACGGAGTTTATTGAAACAGCAAGTTTAGCGGCATATGCTCGTCTTGTTCATCTTCGTACACATCCGACAGCACAAAAAGAAATTCGTGATTATGCACAGCATATTTCAAAATTACTTGAAAAAGATTTCCCAGTTTCATGGCTTGCATTAACGCAATATAAATAAAAAAAGAAAGTAGAAAAAATGAGCATTAGACCAGATTTTAAAATTCGTGAAATGGTTGAAAAGTATAATATGATTGAACCATTTTGCGACAATCAAGTTCGTAAAGTTGATGCCAATGGTGACAAAGTAATCAGTTATGGTCTTTCAAGTTATGGCTATGACATTCGTGTATCAAATGAATTCAAAATTTTTACGAATGTTCACAATTCAATTATTGATCCTAAAAATTTTCATGACGATTCATTTGTAGAAATCAAGCGTGATATTTGTGTCGTTCCACCAAATTCATTTGCACTTGCGCGAAGCGTTGAATACTTTAGAATTCCTCGCAATGTTTTGACGGTGTGTCTTGGTAAGTCAACCTATGCGCGTTGCGGTATCATTGTAAACGTAACACCATTTGAGCCTGAGTGGGAAGGTCACGTTACGCTTGAAATTTCAAATACGACACCACTCCCTGCAATGATTTATGCAAATGAGGGTATTGCACAAGTACTTTTCTTTGAGTCACCAGAAGTGTGCGAAGTTTCGTATGCTGACAGAAAAGGTAAGTATATGGGGCAAACGGGTATTACGCTTCCACGCATGTAATTTTTGAGGAGAATAAGATGAAGAGATTTTTAGTTGCATTTTTATTCGGTATTACTGCTTCGAGTTTTGTTTTTAGCTGTATGCCTGGAGCTGCTGAGGAGTGGATACAACAGTCTTCTGAAGGGCAGGAGCAGGATATTGGAGAGTATTGGGAAGAGCAGCAGTGGGATGATGTAACGTACAGAGACCCTGAGAAGTTTTCATTACATGATCCAGTTGGTTCATGCAATCGAGCTCTTTCTAATATAAAAACATACTACGATTTGCAGCAACGTCTTCAGTTTGGATCACAAAAAGAATTTGATCACATAGCTCTTTTTATCAGTGGTAATTGCCCTAAAAAACATGTATTGTCAAAATTATTGGTTAATGCTGCAATGTGGCGTAAAGACAATGAAGCAAGCTGTCAATCAGGCTGGGATGCAGAAGGTGAGTATCATGCAGGAGCTGACGCTAAAAGAGGTAATGGAGAAGCACTTTAATTTTAGAAAATAACTGTTATAAGATGAGAGCCTAGCAATGGGCTCTCTTTTTTTATGAGGAAGTTAATATGAAAAAAATAATCTTTTTTCTTGTAATGCTATTTATTTCGAAGAACGTTTTTTGTTGTGTGCGAGAGGAAATATCTGATGATCTTTTTGATAGTAGATTGAAAGAAACGATTTCATTATTTCAGCAAGGTGATTATAGTGCACTTGGTAAATTTGAGCATCTTTTAAATCATGCGAATACACATTTTTCTAAATCTATAGCAAGAAGAAAACTTGTAATCGAGACTATTTGTACGCTTATTGAAAATGAGAGAAGTGAGGTTTGTTTGAGATCTGCATGTATAAAATTGGTATTGCGATTTGTGCAAGATGAAGTTAGAAAACGAGATCTGATTTATTGGATCGAGTAGATCAGCTTAGACTTAGCATTGAGAAGTGAGAAAGAGTAGGAGTTTTTATGAAAAAAAAATATATTTTCTTTTTATCCCTATTTTTTTGTATGAGTCAACTTCATTGTGTACAAGAAGCATGGAGGAAATCTGATGCTAAAAAGTTATTATGCGCAACGGCAGAGGCACTTGTTAAGGCACGCCAAATAAAAAAAGTTAGTGATGTATTTGTTGAATTTGGTGTGGATACAATGTCTGCAAATAGGCTAGAGCAGTTGCTCACAATAGTGAGTCGTCTAGAGGATAAATTTGACCCATCAGCAAAATGCTCATTGGCACTAGAAAAGCTTTGGATTAAAAACGTTGAGAAACATGAAGATTTTCATTCTGAACAAGAAAAAATAAGAATTCAGTTAAGAAGAACTCAAACAAAAGATGACCAGTTAAGGCCTAATCGTCAACCATATTATAAGTCTGGATTGAAGGGAAGGCAGCAAAATTTTTAAATAGCGCTATGAAAAAGGCCTTCCAACTTGAAAGGCCTTTTTCTATTTTTCAAAGTTTCGTTCACACTCTTCTAAATCAGAGTTATCATCAACGTCATCTTTTTTATCTTTTATTGCTCTGAGTTCTTCAGAGTAGAAAAGAATGAAACCAACAATAACGAGTCCTCCTGATGCATATGCATCCCAGTTAATTGCTTCACCAAAGTAAAACCAACTGGTTACTGCTGCGGAAACTGGTGCAAAAAGACCACCAAGTGAAAGCAGTGTTGCTGAGTAAATTCTAAGGAGTACCGCATACAGGTTGTAGCAAATTAAATTTGTAATCAAAATAATTAATGCGAGCCAGAAGAAGAAGTGGTATGGATCATTAATTGTTTGTGATGACTCAAGACCAAACGATGTTCCAAGTGCTAACACACCACCAATGAGCATATTCAAACCATTAATGCGTGCTGGTGAAATGCTATTGTGAAGAACAAGACGCTTCATAACAACCCAACCATAACTAAAGCAGGTCACTGAAGCAAGCATAGCTATTTCAGGCCATGATAAAAATCCAAAACTATGCATTGCTTGTTCGCTTGGTGTTTGTTGAGCAATAAGCAGTGGTACAACGCTACTTACACCAATGACAAGACCAACAGCTTTTTTCCAGGTCATTTTCTCACTGAAGAAAAGGTAGGAAAACAAGTAAGCTGCAAATGGTTGAATGTTATAAAGCAAAGCAGTTTTTGTTACTGGCAAAAACTTGAGTGACCAATAACGCAACACATATGGTAAGTAGATACCAACAACGGCGATTTGCAAAATGTACCACATCGCTTTGGCATCAATTTTAACTTTGTTTTTTACAAAGAATGCTGAATAGGCACCAAGTATGGTACCAGCTATAATCATACGAATACCAATAACAAAAATTGGATTTGCAAAATTAATAAGAATTTTACTTATAGTAAACGTGCAGCCGTATAAGGCATGCATCAAAACGATAAGAAACATTTCTGCCCCAACCTCAAAGTAATAAGCTTCAGTAAATCTAATATATTATGAAAGCTTGATGATAAAACGTTGTAGTTACAATAAAAAAGCCAATCCAGGTACTATCAAACCAAGATAAATACTATTTGTGTATTTTTAGGACTGGACACTACTCTCTCCAGGTTGGGATAACCCCGACCGTGTAAGATGCATTATAGCACAACACTCAACGGATAGCCACACTTAAATAATAATTCGCGTTTTTTAATTGCCAAATTGACTTGTTGATTGATCCAATCAAACTGTGCCTTGTCCCAAGTTGCTTGTGCATTTTTAAACGTGACGGGTGAAATAAGTCCAGCTGAAAGTTCCTGTTTGCGCAACGTGAACTCATTGCGTGAACGTTCGTAAGAAAAATTTTGTGATCGAAGACGGGTATAAGCTTGGGAAAGTTGGTGATAAGTTGTTTCAACTTCAGATTTTATTGCCTGTTCAGTTGATTGCTTAGCAAGGATAGCTTCTAACTTATTTGCATTAATCCGTTCTGTTTCATAATCACTTTTGATATCAAGAAACGGAAATGAAATAGTTCCTCCAATACTCTGTGTTATACGCTGAGGTTGTGTTAGTGTGCCAATATGATTTACATATGAGGTTTCAGCGCTAATACTGAGTTTTGGAAGATTCGATTTAGTTGATAGTTCATAAGTTCTTTGTAGTTCTCTAATTCGGTGTTCACGTTCTTGTATTTCAGGTCGGTTGCGCATTGATAGTTTTTGGTAATATGAAAGAGGCTTGAGGGTAAGTTGTGGAGAATTATTCCAGGCAACTGTTGTTATTTGTCTCGTATTAGTTTTTGTATCAGGATTAATATTCAGATTAATAGTATATCCCGTTAAAAACGCCAAGCGTTTTTCAAAAATTGATGCTGCATCTTTATATAGATGTACTGTTGAAATATTATTAGCATGGGTTTCTACTTCTGTTAACCAATTATTTTTATCAATTAATTCTAACTTATTTTGATGTGCTGCTCTGCCATATGCTGCTTGTGTTGACTTATGGAGAGAGAGAATTTGATCATGTTGTTGTTGTATACGCCAACATTCAAGAAAAGTTGTTTCAGTTTCAAATTGGACATTGTTTTCTTCTACTTTCTTTTGATATCGGGCAATACTTGTTGCTTCATGGGCACGCTTTGCCTGAAGTTGTGGCCCATCAAATGCATAGACTAGCTGCCTTCCTGAAATGCCGGTTGTTGAAATTGCATGTCGTTCTCCTCGTACAGCCCTGACGTCTGAACTGAGCGAAACGAGAGGATAGTAACCTGCCCATGCTTCACCTTCGCCAAACTTACGTGCTTGTATGAGTTGGTTGAACATAAGAATACTTGGTTTGTGCTTGCGTGCTTGCTTTACCACTTGTTGCATCGTGAGTGACTTGAGAGGTTTGTTTTTTATGATAAGTTTTTTCTTTCCTTTCTTTCCTGCAAGTGTTGTGAGGAAGAAGAAGGAAAAGATAATAATAAAATAGTTCTTCATTGTACTTTCCTCTGAATAAAGAACCCTTCGACAGGCTCAGGGTGAGCGTTTTATTTTTATTTTGATGTTTTTACGCTCATGCTTCCTGTCCGTCGTAGCCACCTGGGCGTAGTCGGGAGCTTGTCGAAGCATACGCATGAGCATTTATATAACTTTCTGTATTTTATCATATAACAT
>JAUIHA010000159.1 GCA_030432505.1 bacterium
GATCACGCAAGCGACGAGCATTGGCCAATTCGTTTTCGATTTGATCCAAATCTTCGAGCATCTTTTCATTGATATCATAGCCATGAACTTCATAACCACGTTTTGTCAGCCAAAACACCTGTGAGCCCGTTCCACACGTAAGATCTAGCACCGTCTTTACATGATGCTCTTTAAATATTGCCTCTATGCACTGGTTAATTATTGCAGATCTTTGCTCATTAAACGCGTCATAACTCTTTGCTTCTTTGTCATAATGCGATGCTTGGGCACTAACGTGCGATACTGGTTTCATACTACTGCTCTCTTAAATAGTTATTAAAAAATCTCACAATATGATTACTTATTTCATTTCGAACATTTTCTGCGGTACTACGCGTTATATTGGAAAGTGGCCATTTCATTAAAACCATGTCGGTAAAGGAGTCATGACCTGCTCCTTTGATAACAATTTTCTGAAAGTCACTTCGCTGATTATTCTTAAATAAATTATTCATCTCAGGCATTTCACCATGCTCGCTTAATAAAAACATAAATGGCGTAGTAAATGACATGCTAGAATTATAGGTTTTCGTCCAACCGTCCATGTTAATGCCAACTTTGCAGATATCATTTTTTTGACAAAAATCGAGCGCAACCGCCCCACCATGTGAATGACCCAAGATACCAATGCGGTCAAAATCAAACTTTTTATACCACAAAGAAGTAGTATCTCCATCCAAATGTTGCATTTTTTTTATGACAGATTCAATATATTCAAACCACCTCTTGTGCGCGTTGTTGCGATACTCATAAATTGCTTTTCTATCAACGCGCTCTGCTGCACTGCGCAGTGTTGCATCTAACGTAAGAATTTTATTATCAGCAGCTACTGTTACAAAGGTATCAAAAGGAGGCTCAATGGCTACAACAACATAACCATGACTTGCAAGCTCTTCAAGATATACATTGTGCAAATCTTGCCCGCCAATACCAGGAAGATACACAATAACTGGATATCGAGGCTTCTCCAAAGACAATTGTGCGTGCGGGTTAGCATAGCTCTTAAGGCCATGCAAAAGAATACTCCACATCCAACGTGGTATGCGGGAATAAGAAGGTAAAACTTTTTTAAGCGCTTCAATTTTTCTTGATTGATACGGATACAAGCGTGTTCCGTTCCCAACGTTATCAGCGGGATAAAAGACATCAATGCTAAGATTATTCCAATGATACCGCTTTTCTCCCACACTAAATGTTCCTGATGGTTTTGGAAAAGGATACAATAATGGACTCAAATACCATCCAAAAGAAAACGCTACTATTAAAAGAAGCCCCAATACAATACCTATTGGGGCTATAATTTTCTTATTCATCAACGTTATCTAACTCGTTAAGTGACAACCATTTCTCATGTTTGAGCAGATGATCAAATTGCTTTAAAAGCTTATCATGATCACGATTCACTGGTATTTCATCCTCACCAAGATAATGAAACCCTTGGTAAGCAATATTTTTCTCTTCGCATACTTTTGCTACTTTATGAACGTTCGGCTGATGATCATCAAAAAAGACAATACGATTTGGCTTGATGTTGGTATGCGCAAGAAACGCCTTGAGAAGCTGATCTTTACCAACAAGATTTGTTGCGAGTATCCCTTTGTATAATTGTGGATAATGACTACGACTCGGCTCAAATTGCTTAAACACATGATCTTTGAATTTCTGACTAAATTCTAAACCTACTTTTATAAGACTCTGATAACGCCATTCAGGAACACTTTTTATGACACCCCAGCGACCAGTTCGCATTGTTGTTAGGCCAATAAGTGTACACCCCTGTTTTTTGAGCTGCACAAATACCTCTGGAATAGAATCTTCAACGAGAGTCCTTTTGTCCTGAGCAAGAATGATGCTTTTGTAGTATCCCCACTTTTCACGTGATTTAAAAGCTGGAAACTTCTCATGAAGTTTTTCTAAAAAACTTGAGCCTGGTCGCATTTGCCAGATGTCTTTCCAGAAAAACCCAAGCGGTGTAAATAATAGAAGATAGGTTAGGTATGACCCTTTGAAGGGTGTTCCCATTGTAATCACCTTGTCGCAATAACGGTGTCCACCAAGCTGTAATAACCACCATAGGGCCACGAGGCCGCCCTTAGAATGCCCAACAAGTTGAACTTTTTCAAATCCGTGCTTTGTCATTTGACGCTTAATTTTTTTATCTAAAAATTGAGCTGTTTCACGAATTCCGCGAGTAAAGAATACATCAAAAAAACCGCCAAGATTAAAGCTCATGACCTCAAAGCCTCGTTGAACTAGA
>JAUIHA010000160.1 GCA_030432505.1 bacterium
CGACGAATTTTATGTACACAAACCAACACTTGCGCAAGGATTCAAGCCTCTTTTGAAAAAACGCCTCGGGGAAAAAGCAATCAAAATGATTTACACCGACAGCCAAGATGAACCCACAAAAGACGTGTCTGTTGATGCGCACGAGCAAAAACTATTCTCGCTTACTGATGAAGAAGTTTTAGAATTATCACGCCAGTCTGTTCTGATTGAAAAGCACTATTCAGAACAAAAGGGCTATTGGTCTCCAATGGATATTGAATGGGGGAAAGATGGTAATGATGGTAAACTATACATTTTACAAGCACGCCCAGAAACTATCCACTCACGCCAACAAAACAAACAAATTATTGAAGAATATACCCTACACACAAAACCTGCTGCATCAAAAATAATTGCCACCGGAAAAAGTGTCGGTAGAAAAATAGCATCTGGCAGAGCTCGCGTTATTGCCTCTGCTGAACACATGCATGAGCTCCAACCGGGCGAAATTTTAATTACTGATATGACCGATCCCGATTGGGAACCAATTATGAAAATAGCTGCAGGGATTATTACAAACCGTGGTGGTCGAACGTGCCACGCAGCAATTGTTAGTAGAGAAATTGGAATCCCTGCTGTTATTGGTGCGCACAGCGCAACAGAAGCTATCACAACAGGGCAAGAAATTACTCTTGATTGCAGTAGTGGTGAAGTTGGTTTTGTGTATGAAGGAGCAATTCCATTTGATGTACAAAAAATGGATGTCTCGCACTTAGAAAATGTACAAACAAATGTCATGGTTAATGTTGGCAACCCTGATGAAGCATTTAATTTTTCCAAACTACCTGCTCTTGGTGTTGGTCTTGCACGTCTTGAGTTCATTATTAATACCAGCATTCAGGTACACCCAATGGCACTGGTAGAACCTGAAAAAATTACGGACAAAAAAGAACTTGAGATAATTCAAACCTTAACCGCAGGCTACGAAGACAAAAAACAATTTTTCGTTGATAAACTCGCACAAGAAGCAGGAACCATAGCGGCTGCTTTTTATCCTCGTCCAGTTGTTATCAGAATGTCTGACTTTAAGAGTAATGAGTATCGCAAATTAATTGGTGGCCATGCGTTTGAGCCAGAAGAAGAAAACCCAATGATTGGTTTCCGTGGAGCATCACGCTACTACCACCCAGATTACGAACAAGCATTTGCTCTTGAATGCCAAGCCATGAAAAAAATCCGCGATGAAATGGGCCTTACCAATGTAAAACTTATGATCCCATTTGTACGCACACCCCGTGAAGGACGCAAAGTAATTGAGGTCATGAAAAGCCATGGACTTGAGCAAGGTAAAAATGATTTAAGCATTATCATGATGTGTGAAGTTCCATCAAATGTAATTTTGATTGATGAATTCGCGAAAATATTTGATGGATTCTCAATAGGCTCTAACGATTTAACACAACTCACCCTTGCCGTTGACCGAGACTCTGCTCTTGTTGCCGATTTGTTTGATGAGCGCAATGAAGCTGTTAAGGCTATGCTTAAAATGGCTATCCAAGGAGCTCACCGTAGCGGTAAAACCATTGGTATTTGCGGACAAGCACCATCTGATTATCCAGAAATAGCAGAGTTTTTAAATGAACTTGATATCGATTCAATGTCGCTAAATCCAGATACCGTACTTAAAGAGATTTTAGCTCTAAGCAACAAAAAGGCAACCTAGTTTCATAGGTTGCCTTTTCAATCTTACTATGAGAATTGATTACTTGTTTTTATATTTATGTAAGAACATAGCCCCTGCAGGGTATAATGTCTTTCTTCCTATTCTTTTTATTTTAGGAGGATATGGACAGTTGAGATACAACGCGATATGCGCAGGATCACCTTTTAATGTTGCCTGAGGAGTAATGTATGATATGAGACGTGTTGCTTTTGCCGCATGTTTTTTCTTAATTCTACCGCCAGCAATAAGCGCTTTTATTAATTTGGAATTTTCCTGCAATACAACTATCTGATCCTCATCAAAAATAAGACCCATACGTCGAGCACCCGTATAGCCATCAGGCATTACTGTTCCTACCTGCTGCGCAGTGATTGGCTCACCACCTTTTGTCGCAACATAAAAATCGCCCATTTTATCTAAATAATTACGAAATTGAGCAACCGTTGCACGCTCACCAATGCTAGGCAATGGTTTTCTTTTTACAGCAGATCTTCTTCTGCTGCGTGCGCTAATATCAAAACCTTCATAAAGATAGAAATAGCCCAAAGAAAATGTTGCAGCAAATATAAGGAAATATTTTAATCTTTTCATTT
>JAUIHA010000161.1 GCA_030432505.1 bacterium
GGTTAGAATTTTTACGATTAACAGTTGAAAGTTTAAGGCAGGAAATAGCAGACCTTTCAGCAGAAATTATCATTGTTGACGGTGGTTCTACTGATGGTTCTCTAGAATGGCTTTGTGAGCAGAAAGATATTATTACTATTGTTCAACATAATCGTGGCCAGTGGCAGGGGAAAAAGATTGAGCGTCGTTCATGGGGCTATTTTATGAATCTTGCCTTCAAGTGTGCGCAAGGGAAATATGTATGCATGGTAAGTGATGATTGCATACTTGTCCCAGATTCTTTAAAAAAAGGTATAGGTCATTTTGAAGAGCTTCTTGCTAACGGTAAAAAAATTGGAGCGACAGCATTTTATTGGCGCCATTCGTTTGAAGAAAAAGAGTACAGGGTCGGCAATCCAATGGGGACTAAATTTTACCTTAACCACGGTTTGTATTTACGAGAAGCTTTAGAGACTGTTGGTTTTATAGAAGAGGACCACTACAAGTTTTATTTTGCTGATATTGATTTGTGTTTCAAGCTTGATCAAGCAGGCTATCTTGTAACAGACGCTCCTAACTCATACGTTGAACACTATCCACATGCTAATACGCAAGTGCGAAGTAATAACGAAACATTAATGGACGGTGACTATAAAAGTTTTCTTGAAAAGTGGCAACCTGTGTATTCCGAATTAACAGGGAAAAATCTAGGTATGCTGAAAAAGAAGACCTTTGAAGATATTGACGCCACTTGTAAAAAGTATGATCAGCTCCATACTGGTGTTATTACTGCGCATCCAGAGATTTCGAGAAAGAATAAAGATGGTTTTTCAGTAGTGAAGATGGTTAAAAATGTTGCAAAAAAATTCATACACAAACAGTGATGTTTCTAAAAAAACTAGCGATATGGTTGAGTATGTAGAAAATGATGGAGTAGTAATTGCTGTTATCATCAGGAGGGACTATCAGAAAGATGGTATCTCTTTTTTTACGCCAAGTGATTTTTCTCAACAAATAGCATACATGAAGCATCCATCAGGAAAAGATATTCAAGCGCATGTGCACAACCAGGTTGCTCGAGAAGTACTGCATACAAAAGAGGTTTTATTTATAAAAAAAGGTAAATTGCGTGTTGATTTCTATTCTGATCAACAGAAATATCTTGAAAGTAGAATCTTGCAGGCAGGTGATGTGATACTTCTTGCCCGTGGTGGGCATGGCTTCAAAGTACTTGAAGAAGTAGAAATGTTTGAGGTTAAGCAAGGTCCATATGCGGGAGATCAAGATAAAACACGCTTTCAAGGAATCAATGACACTCAAGTAATTATTAAATGAGGTGTGCCATGCACGTGATATCTCAAGAGTTGCAAAAGTTCATTCCCGTCAACGAGCCACTTCTTAATGGTAATGAGAAAAAATATCTTAACGAATGTATTGAAACCGGCTGGATATCATCAGAAGGACCATTTGTTAGAAAATTTGAACAAGATTTTGCTCTACGCATGGAGCGAGAGTTTGGCGTTGCTGTAGTGAATGGGACTGCAGCTTTAGATATTGCCGTTCGTGCTTTGCAGTTTATACCAGGTGATGAAGTTATTATGCCAACATTTACCATTATTTCATGTGCGTCAGCATTGGTTGATGCTGGTGTGAAACCGGTTCTTGTTGATAGTGATCCATTAACATGGAATATGGATATCACTCAAATTGAAGAAAAAATTACAAAACAAACCAAAGCGATCATGGTCGTTCATATTTATGGGTTACCAGTAGATATGGATCCTGTTTTGGAACTTGCCGAAAAATATAATTTAAAAATTATTGAAGACGCTGCTGAAGCTATTGGGCAAACGTATAATGGGAAACAGTGTGGAAGTTTTGGTGATGTAAGTATTGTTAGTTTTTATCCAAATAAACATATTACTACCGGTGAAGGTGGTATGGTTTTGACTAACAATGAAGTGATTGCAGAACGTTCTAGATTGTTACGCAATCTTTGTTTTAAGAAAGAGCAGCGCTTTGTTCATGATGAACTTGGTTTTAATTATCGTATGACAAATCTACAAGCAGCTGTGGGATGTGCTCAGTTGGAGCAGCTAGATAATTTTCTAGAGAAAAAGCGAAATATTGGCGAGCAATATTTTCAAGGTTTATCAGGTGTATCTGTATTTCAACACCCTCTTGAAAAAACATCGTATGCAGAAAATTTGTATTGGGTTTATGGGCTTGTTCTCAATGATGATGTTTTGCCTGATGCTCGTGAAGCTATGAAAAGGTTGTCTGAGAGAAATATAGTAACAAGACCATTTTTTTG
>JAUIHA010000162.1 GCA_030432505.1 bacterium
CTTCGTTTTGTTTAAGACGGATCTAGTGGTCAAGATGATTGCCCCAGGGTTTTCTGCAGAGCAAGCTGAGTATACGGTATTGTTTTTGCGCATTATGTTTCCATTTTTATTTCTTGTTTCAGCAAGTGCGCTTTTTGCCGGAGCACTACATGCGGTGAATCACTTCTTCATTCCTGCTATTGGTCCAGCAATGTGGAACTTTGTCTACGTGAGTACCTTAGTTATTTGTTTAAAAAATAATCTTTCACCGATGTATTTGTGTTGGGGGGTTATTATTGCTGGAATGGTACAAACGCTTGCACATGTGATTATGTATTTCCGCTGCAATTTCACCTTTGGCGCAATTACCCAGGAGGTACGCGATATCTTTAAGCGGGTGATGCACAAATTTTTACCATGCTTTTTGGGTGTGAGTATTGTTGAGATTAATCTTTTTGTCAGTGGTATTGTGGCATCATTTCTACCAAAAGGTTCGGTGTCACTTTTGTACTATGGTAGCCGATTTATGAATTTACCTCTGGGTATTTTTGCCGTAGCGTTTTCCAGTATTTTGCTTCCGCATTTTTCACGAGTTGTGCTCTATGCTCCCAAGCGTATTAGTTTTTACATGGTTGAAGTTGCAAAGTTTGTTACGTGGGTCATTATACCGGTAGCATTATTTTTAATGTTCACTTCTGAGAGGCTTTTTTATGCGCTTTTTTTACTTAGAAAAGGAACGGTTGCTCACGTTGGTACCGCAGCGCTTATCTTGATAATCTACAGCACGGGGCTGCTATTTTTTAGTATCAACAAAGTATTAATGAACATTTTCTATTCACTTAAAGACACCACCTCAACAACAAAGATTTCTGCTATTGGCGCTATTGTGAACTTAGTAGGAGATATCATTGGTATGCAGATCTACGGTGTGTATGGAATTGCCGCAGCATCATCACTTGCTGGATGTGTGATGACAATTTTATGTCTCATATTTTTGTACAAAAAGCACGATTATAAGTTTTACTTGGGTAACTATGTAAACTTTCTTATGCGCTATACCACGCAGCTTTTCCTCATTCTGGTCACGGGAAGAATGCTCTTTTTCGCAGCAGATGTTCTTCTACAAGGTGCCTTGGTAAACTATGGAGCGACACTCGGTGGTTTTTGGTTAATGGCGTTTCCATCTATTGGGCTACTTTTTGCAAGTATGTATTTTTCACGTCATTGGTTTGGATTAAAAGTTTATTTTTTGAAGTGATCATATGAATTACTTAAAACGCTTAGAAGTAGATTTAAAGTCGGCAACAGACCCTGTAAGGGCGCAATGCTATCAGCGATTTTTTCAAACGGGCAAAGGTCAGTATGGTGAGGGTGATATTTTTCTTGGTCTCAAGGTTCCATATCAACGGCAGCTTGCCAAAAAGTATAAAGATGTCATTGATTTTGATGACATTGAAAAGCTTTTGATGCATAAAATTCATGAGTTTCGTTTCATGGGTTTGCTGTTGATGATGGAAAAACTCCACAAGGCAGATGCAAAGCTTAAGAAGAAAATTTTTAAGATGTATCTCAAGTATTCAAAGCAGGTGAATAATTGGGATTTAGTAGATTTTTCTGCACCAAAAATTGTTGGCAATTATCTTCTCGAATATCCAAATGAAAAAGATATCTTATATACCTATGCTAAGTCAGATAATTTGTGGCAACGTCGCATTGCCATTATCTCTACATTTGCCTTCATCAAAAAGAAGCAATTTGAAGATACTTTTAAGATTACAGAGATGTTACTAAACGATCCTCATGATCTTATTCACAAGGCTATTGGCTGGCTGCTGCGTGAAGTTGGCAAGCGTGATCAAGCAGCAGAAGAAACGTTTCTACAAAAACATTGTCATAAAATGCCACGAGCAATGCTGCGCAGTGCCATTGAGCGATTTGAAGAAAGCAAACGCATGTGGTATTTGCGGGAGTTATCGAAAAGGAAATATTAAAACTTTTATCAGGAGATGTAATGAAGAAGGGAACACTATTATTTTTATTGCCAATATTGTTTGGTGCTATAAACGCATCGTTAGGGAAAAGGGTAGTACAAAAACCTCTTGAGCATCGTGCAGTTGAGGCTACAAAGACGGACTTCGATGATGTTATTGTGGAGTTTTCAAATGCTGTATCATCACCAGGTGGCGAAGCATTTTTTCTCGGCGCAGCGCAAACAGAGCAAGGGGATAGCGCTTTTGTTAAAGCAATGCGAGT
>JAUIHA010000011.1 GCA_030432505.1 bacterium
AACGAATAAAACCACGTTGACGCTATCATCAAACAGTGGCTTTATTTTTGAAAACAGCCTGCTTGCAACAAAAAAGACTCGCTGGCCCAAGAATGAATTATCTATCGTTTCCGAAAAAAATAATCTTTATATTCAATGCCTTGATGGCGTATACCGACGAATAAAAAATAATGAAATTACTGTTTCGCCCCGCAATGGTCTTTTGTGCTTAAATAAAAAAAATTATCAGGGAGCACTCACCATTCACGTTGATACTGAAAATAAAAAACTCTATTTCATTAATCGCCTCAACTT
This sequence comes from bacterium, assembly GCA_030432505.1. GTDB lineage: Bacteria > Babelota > Babeliae > Babelales > RVW-14 > JAUIHA01. The sequence continues at coordinate 295 of JAUIHA010000011.1, forward strand.
AGATGATTACATTTACTCGGTACTTATTTGTGAATCTCTTTCTTACTGGCCACTTGAAATGCAAAAGGTACAAGCAGTAGCATCGCGAACCTATGCATTGTATCAAATGCATCAGAGGCGTAAGCGACAAAAGTCAAATTGCCCGTATGACATTCGAAATACTAATCATCATCAAGTGTACAACGGAACCCATCGCTACACACACCTACGTCAGGCGGTATATGACACGCATAATCAAATACTTTCACACGACAATAATATTGCCCTCACGATGTTTGATATTTGCTGTGGAGGAATTATTCCATGGTATATGAAGAAGAAAGAAGATGATAAGCCATACCTGTTCAGAAAAAATCGATGTACCTACTGCAACAACAAAAAAAATATTAAATGGCACTCATGGGAAGAAACCTTAAAGGCTGGTGAGCTTCTCAAGCAATTACGAAGTAATGATGAAACGAGAAAGAAGCTGAGACGCTTTGGACGCCTTAAGAATATTTTGATTAAAAATAGAGATCGAGCCGGCCTGGTTCATTCATTGACTCTAGAGGGAACCCGCAAAAATGTCACTCTTCTAGCACGCCAACTAAACGCAAGCTTGCAATCTAAGCTCAAGAGTTTGGCTTTTTCAGTCAGGAAATTAAAAGATAAATTTTCAATTAAAGGTTTTGGCTTTGGTCACAATATGGGGCTGTGCCAACTCGGCGCCCGAGAGTTAGTCAGGCGCGGTTGGAGTTATAAAAAAATTCTATCGTTTTATTATCCTGAAACGGAAATTGTTCGGATAAAAGGAATTAAGAATAAAGATTTCTGATCCTAGGTGGCACAATCAGGAGATACAAACAATGAAACAAATTTCTTAAACAGATAGAAATCAACAACTTTGCCAGAGTATTCGTACAGTAAAACTGCTGCCAAAATCCCGAAAAGCACTTTGTTGGATGAAATTTCTTGTCCTAAACATCGCAAAGCAACCGTAATTTTCTGCCTTAGTGACAAACGACTCCAACGCTCATCGGCAAGACGCTGTAAACGGTCACGTTCCTCTTGATCTGCTTCCCCATCTTCTAGAATTAATCTATCTGTCATATGCCTATGGGGTATACTTCCTACAGCAACTGTCGAGTCTTGATTCCCCTCAACCTCACGATACAGAGGAAGGATGGTACTATTATCTTGAGACCTACTACCCATCACCCAATTAAAACAACGTCGTAGCACACCAAGCTCACTTGTATCAGCAGCAATAAGACTGTGCGAAAAAGAAACAATACTTAAAAGAAAAAATACTCTTATAATTTTTTTCATAAAATACTCTTAACTCTTCAAAAAATTATTCTTCATCAGATAGGGTATACAGGTATACACTATTTTAAAAGGAAAAGCCAATGCCAAATTATAAAGGCCACTTAGTTGGCGGAACAATAGCATTTCTCGGAACACTCCACGCAACAACCGCACTTTTTAATAGGCCAACCGTTTATGAACTACCACTTTGTTTTACCGTGTGCTTAGTTGCATCAATTTTTCCTGACATTGACATCACCAGTAAGATGCAACGCATTTTTTACATCAGTGCCGCCCTGGGTATCATAGCCGCCCTGCTGATGCACAACCTCACGCTCTTTTTTAGCATCGCTGCAACAGCAATCTTGATTAGCCAACTGCAACACCGCACCATTACACACAACGTTTGGTTTATTATCACTATTCCTGGCTTTATTGTTTTATATACTTCGTTCTATAAACCAGTCTACTTTACCACCTCACTCGTCTACTATTTATACTTTGTTGCCGGCGCTTTAAGCCACATACTCCTTGATAAAACATTGACAAAGATAAAAAAAATATTCAAACGCGGATAGTAGAAACCCGCTCTAGAAGGGGGTTATACCTATAAGCACCCTCCCCCCATTTGACGTCCTTCATACGCTCCGCTATGATGGATTTATATCATAACGATTATTAGTTTTTACGCTCATCGTTTGTCTGTGAGATGAGCACTTAGTCGTTCATTCAAATTTTTGCGGTTTAAGTAAACCGACCAACGTGCAAAATTATTTGTGATAGTTGTTAGTACAACCGATTGTAAATAAGTGACGTAGCTGCATGCCGCAGCATATAACGTGCAAAACATAAACGAGAGCAATATGACTCAAAATCAGTCTGTCTGTAGGGTTGGGGGGCTTTAGGGAGCCTATACTCACAGCAGAAACCCAGTAAATGGAGTGAATAAACGTAGACTCATAACATATGTTATGGACTATGGAAATGGTGGTTATAGGAAAATAACGGGATATTTATCCCGTTATTTTTTTTATCTAATAATGAAAATATATTTGGACCCTGAAAAACAAGTTTCCAGTCTACGCCCAGGTGGCTACGACGGACAGGCAGGGTGACATCATGAGTATATGAAAACCATAGCACAATTTGTAGCACATCTAGGATATTAAATACTAAAAAGATTTTCAGCATTATTGGTTGTTACCTCGGCAAGTTTTTCTAAACTCACGTTGTGAAGATCGGCAACTGTTTGTGCAAAAATTGGAATATACGCCGGGTGGTTTTGCTTTCCTCTAAATTGTTGTGGTGGTAAAAATGGCGCATCGGTTTCCAACAGAATTCTATTAAGCGGAATATCTGCAACTATTTCTCGGAACCAATCATTTTTTGGATACGTAATTGGTCCATCAATGCCAACATAGAGTCCCCAGCCTAAAACAACGTCTGCAAAATCTTGTTTCTGACAAAAACAGTGAATAACGCCACCTTTTATTTCTTTTACATACTCTTCAAGAGCACGCAAAAATTCATCAGCAGCATCTCGAACATGAAATGATATTGGCAAATCATTTTCAAGAGCCAGCTCAATTTGTGCCTTAAAGGCATCACGCTGACGATCTTTATCAAATGGCTTATGATAAAAATCCATTCCAATTTCACCAATACCAACAATCTTGAGCTCTTCTTTTCGTTGTACCAGTTTTTTGATTTCCTTAAAATCCTGCATCCAGTCTTTGGTAGCATCACACGGATGAATGCCCACAATGGCAAAAACGTTGTCAAAACGTTTGGCTATTTCAACACAGTTGATACTTTCCGGCAAACTAGTCCCAACATTAATAATTTTTTCAATCCCATTTTGAAGAGCAACCTCAACTACTTCCTTTATCTTGGGAAAGTGCTCCTCTTTAAGTAGCACATCAAATTCTTTTTTTCCCATCATATTCATGTGACAATGCGTATCAATAAACATTTTTTGGAATCTCCAACTATTTTTTTGGGATATATTCTTAATAAAAACTTTTTTCATAAAAAAATAGAGTGTACCACGAGCCAAGAAAAAAAAATTAAAAATAAAATGTTAAAAAACAAAGTTTCTTACTGAAAAGAAAAATTGTCTTTGTGAAACAAAATGGCACTTTTTTTTCTCGCGTAAAATTCTCAATAAAAAAAACTTAAAAAAAACTCTATTTAATAGCACTTTTTCTTGACAAAGCTGTCAGGAGAATCTAAATTTCGAACTGAAACGTAATAATATATGTTACACTATTTTTTCGGGAGACTCTTTTATGAACAAGAGCGAATTAATCAGTGCTTTAAGCGAAGAAACTAACTTCAGCAAAAAAGACGTTGCAAAAGTTCTTGCTGCTTTTACACGAATCATTGAAAGAACACTTAAAAAGGGTGGGAAAGTTTCACTCACAGGTTTTGGTACTTACTGGACTTCAAACCGTCCAGCACGTGTTGGTATTAACCCAGCAACTAAAGAAAAAATTGATTTACCTGCGATTAAAGTTCCTCGTTTCAAACCAGGTAAACATCTCAAAGAACAAATTCGCTCAGCTCTATAAGTTCTCAAACACGAAATTTATACATGACATCAGCGATTGCACAACGAATTTGGAACAGTATAGGGCCGATACTATTATCGGCCTTATCTATTTTTCTTTCTTTCTTGCTTATCCAACCCATTGCAATTTTCTTTGATCCTTCGTACACCCTTCTTGCAAATAGAGGTCTTGGAAAGATTGCGTTTACCGTTCTAGTGATTGTCCATATCCTACTTTTACTGACTTTCCAGACAAAAAATTTTTTACGCCGTTGGTTCCAGACTAACGTTCTTTTTTTAAAATCTACCCAGTGGCTCAAAACATTTAGCTGCTTTTTTATTTCATTCTGTTTCTTACACACCCTCTTTCTGTTTATATGCTATGGCCTAGGTGCAATCAGTTACGTAGCACCAAGCGTAAAATCTATAAACTCGCTCATATTCAAAATGGGACTTGGTTTTATTGCAACATTCTTTCTTGCGTGGACAGAAGAACTTATTTTCAGAGGTACCCTTTACCCGTTTTTTGAAAAAACATTTTCAGTATTCACCAGCATGTTTTTAACATCATTTATTTTTATGCTCGCACATGACCTCACCAATCCCTTCAACCTCATCTCTCGAGATTGGAAACTTGGTCTTGGGTTATTCCTCCTTGGTTTTCTCCTTAACCAGCTTTTTGTTCTCAACAAAAATTTATATGCTGGCATGGGCGCACACGCAGGGCTGGTATTTGTTAAAGTATTTTTACGACGCTTACCACTTGTTGGCTATTTTGATGAAGCACAATGGCCATGGTGGTTCGCAAAAGATTTACGCCAAGCTCACTTGGTACATATTTTATTTTTCCTGATAATTATTATACTTTTACTCATTATGAGTAAAAAGTTTTTTATCAGGGAAAAGGAACTCAATGATTCTCTTTAGTCTTCTTCTTGTTGCATCCACTTTTCTTGCAATGGTCATATTCGTAAAACTCGTTGTTCAAAGAAAAAAAAAGAAAAGCATATCACTCATCAAAACACCAACAGCAATAGATTCAACACAAGAAGATATCGGCAAACGTATTCTTGTTTTTGCTCCACACCCTGACGATGAAATTATTGGTTGTGGCGGAAGCCTGGTAAAACACATTAACAATGGTGCACACGTCACCGTGGTCTATGTAACATCAGGGGATGCAGGTAGCCTACGTCACTCAAAAGAAGAGCTCGCTGCAATTCGAGAAAAAGAAGCAAAAGATGGTGCACAAGTTCTTGGCATTCATGATCTTATCTTTTTAAATAACCCTGATGGTTACTTAGAATTTCACAAACAAAAAAATATTGTAGAGTTCATCAACATCATCCGTGAAAAAAAACCGCATATAATTTATACTACTCATCCAAAAGAGCAGCATAAAGACCATGCAACCACGGGGGAAATTGTTATTGATGCCACCTATAAGGCAGCTGGACCATGGTTTCAAGAAACAACTGGGCAGCCATGGTTTGTTCCAACCATTCTAGGCTATGAAGTTTGGACACCTCTTCAGCATGTTTCAATGGTTGAAGATATCACCAACACCATTGATACAAAAATTCAAGCACTCAAAGAACATGTTTCTCAGATCAAAGATATTTCTTATGATGAGGGCGTAAAAGGATTAAATCGTTATCGTGGTACCATGACTGGACAAGGTAGCTACTGCGAATGTTTCGAAGTAATCAGAAAGCATTAATAGTAAAAACGTCTGATCGCAATATTATTCAGCCATCCAAGACTCGCCAAGTTAATCCACAAATTGGTTAGACCGTAACTAAAAAGTGGTAGTGGAATGCCAACAACTGGCAAAATACCTATTACCATGCCAATATTGATACATACCGACAACAAAATATGAGCAATTAAGCCGAGAGCAATAATCTGATCAAAAAACGATGTAACGTCCATGACAACCAGGAAGAGTCTGATAAACAAAAGCAAGAAAAGCAGAAGCACAAGGAGTGCTCCTAGAAAGCCCCACTCCTCACAAATCACCGAAAAAATAAAATCTGTGTGATCTTCAGGCAAAAAATTCAGTTTACTCTGAGTCCCTTGCAGAAAGCCCTTGCCCGTTAAACCACCCGAACCTATTGCTATTTTTGATTGTTCAACTTGATACCGTTCTTTTTTTACATCGCCATAACCAAATAAAACTTTGATTCGCTTTTGCTGATATGGTTTTAAAAAGGTCCACAAAATTGGCGCGCCTAAAACTATCAAGCATCCTGAAATAATAAAAAATTTACGATTCAAGCCAATAAACCACAACATCAAAAGTCCTGAAAACAAAACGATGAGCGCTGTTCCCAAGTCTGGTTGTTTTCGAATAAGAATAAAACTGGCAAAAAGAATACCCAGAGGATAAAGAAAATTTTTAATCGGGATGGTTTTACTTCCCCCGTATTTTTTTAATACATTGCTTGAAAAGAAGCTCGCTATAAAAACCGGTAAAAAAAGCTTTACAACCTCAGAGGGCTGAAACCGGAAAAAATAAAGTGAAATCCACCGCTTTGCACCCATACCAATCCAACCACCAAGAATGGTATACACCAGCATGGCAAGCACCACATAATACGCTTGATAACCAACCTTTGAAAAACTTCGTAGGTCTTTAAAGCAAAAGAAAGCATACAAGACCATACCACTAATCATGCCAAACGCCTGTTTTTTAAAAAATAAAGAAAATGGCCTATCAGGTCGGTATGTTGAACTAAAAACAAACAGAAGTCCAAACATTAGCATCAAAATGGTAATGGTAAAGCTGAACCAATCAAAATAACGAAGAGATCTTTTTATACTCATATAATCAACACTTCGATTTTTACATTTTTAGGGTAAACTTGAATCTGTAGCATACCATAGGTCGCTGGCTCTCGAAAGAACAGGATACACATGATTCCTCGCAAGTTAGAACTTAAAAACTTTTTAAGTTATCCCGATAGCGTTCAAACAATTGATTTCAGTGATCATTCACTTATTTGTCTTTCGGGAAAAAATGGTCACGGTAAATCTGCTCTACTTGATGCCATTACCTGGGCCCTGTGGGGACAAGCCCGAAAAGTTTCTGGCACCATTAAAGCTGACGATGGGCTATTGCGCCTTGGACAAACGCGAATGATGGTCAGTCTTGAGTTTAGCGTTGGCGAAAAGGTATACCGTGTCAGACGTGAATATGCAAAAACATATGGTAAGCCACATGCATCCTTTGATGTAGAGGCCTACGATGAAAGTAGAGAAAAATTTGTTTCGCTTACCGATAAAACAATTCGAAAAACCCAACAAAAAGTTGAAGAGCTCGTTGGGCTTGATTTTGACACCTTCATTAATTCTGCATTTCTCAAGCAAGGGCAATCAAACGAATTTTCAAAAAAGACACCAAAAGAACGCAAACAAATTTTAGCAAACATCCTTAATCTTTCACGTTACGACACGCTTCAGCAACAAGCACTTGAAATTTCACGCAAACACGCAGAAGAAAAACGCCTTCTCAATAAGCTGCAAGAACAATGCCTCATTGAACTAGAAAAAGAGGATACGGTAAAAAAAGATCTGCTCGCATCAAAAAAAGATCTTGAAGAGACAAATAAAAAAAATGAATCGCTACATAAAAAACTTTTTGATATCGAGCAACAAGTAAAAGCACATGAACAGGTTGCACGAGAAGTTGAGCTTTGTACAAAAGAAATTGCTACAACACGCCAAAAAATCCAAAAACGACAAAAGGAACTTTCTGCTCTACGAGATTCATGGAAACAAACACATGCTTTTTCACTTCGCCTGCCAAGCGCACAGCAAATCGACGTTAGAAAAAAATCATTAGAGCAAGAAGAAAAACAATTTTTGGAGCAAAAACAAAAGCTCATTGCTATTAAAGAAAAATCTCTTCAATTCAAAGAACTGCAGCAAAAACGAACCTATGAAATTACTGCGGCAAGTGAAAAAGAGATTAGCACCTCAAAAATCCAACTCGAAAAATCAGACATCACGCTCGAACACTTAAAAAAAGCAATGAAAGAAAAGGAGGTCACGCTCAAGAAAATTATTGATCTCAAAGCTGAATTGTCAGCAACACAAAAACAACTCGAAAAAAAACTTAAAGAAAAAGATTCATTTTTAAAACAATTTGATGAGTTTAAAAAGAATTTTGAAAAGCGCCGCTCATTTTACCAAACACTTGTTCAACGGGGTAACCTTGGAAAAAAAGATCTTGAAAATCTTGCGCTCAAAAAAGACATTGCTTGTGATACATCAAACCCTGCATGCCCAATGTGTCAGCAAATTTTGACAGCAAAAAGAAAACAATTCCTCACCACACAGTTTGGAAAAGAAGAGCAGTTTCTTCACTATCGTCTCAATAGACTCAAACAATTAATTATCAAACTCAAAAAAATACTTCTCGAACAACACGAAGAACTCAAGACGCACACTAAAACGTATGACTCATTCACACAAGTTGCAACGCAATATGAAGAGCTTTTAAAAAAGATTGAAAAAACAGAAATCGAAAATAAAGAGCTCAATAAAGAGCTCGAGGTTCTCCAAAAAGACTTAAAACGTGAGGGTGCTCATAATAAGCTGCTCCAGGTTAATTATAAAAAAATCACGGAAAAAAATGACAAGCTTTTGCCGGAAGATCTAGAACTTAAAAAGATTGCTGAACAACTCAAAGCGCTAGAAGGCGAACAAAAAAAACTCGCGTTTGATGAAAAAGCCTACCAAGCACTTCAAGAGAAAAAAGAACGACTTCAAAAGTCTCTTGAAAAAATTGATGGAATCAAAAAAGATCTAGAAAAACAACAAGAGCGAAAAACACTCATAATAGAATACTGCTCACAGCTCAAAGAGCTTAAGACAATGTTACGCAAACAAGAACAAGAGCTTAAGAGCTTCTCGCTCAAGCCAGAAGATCTAAAAAAATGCCTTCAAGAAATGCAGGTCGTAAAAAATGAAATTCTGAGTCTGACAAAACATAAAGAGGCAATGTTACCAAAGATTGGCAAGCTTGAAAACGAACAACAACGCCTTGAACAACTTAAAAAAGAACGCACTCTTCGCATCAAGGAAATAAACAAGCTCAATGACGAAATTGAAAACTATCAGATTTTAGGGCAAGCATTCAGTAAAAATGGGATTCAGGCGCTGCTTATTGAAGAAGCAATTCCTGAAATTGAGTCTGAAGCAAATCAAATACTTGCCAAACTCACGAATAATCAATCACAAATTTTTATGGAATCACTCAAAGATTTGAAAAGTGGTGGGGTTAAGGAAACATTAGATATCAAAATTTCAGACAGTGCCGGCATTCGCCCGTATGAAATGTTCTCCGGTGGTGAGGCATTTCGTATAGACTTTGCCCTGCGTATAGCCATATCCAAGTTACTCGCACGTCGAGCAGGCACAGCACTCCAAACACTCATTATTGATGAGGGATTTGGTTCTCAAGACGAAGAAGGTCTCACGAGGCTCATGAATGCCATTCATACTATTCAGCATGATTTCTCGAAAATCATCATCGTTTCTCATCTTAACGAGTTTAAAGATAATTTCCCAGTTCATTTCATTGTAGAGAAAAACTCTGCGGGCTCGGCAATCCGAATAGAACAACGGGGTTAATTTCTTCAATTGTTGCATTTATCACCTCCCCCTGCTAGTCTGGAAACCAGTTAGTTCAATATTTCTGTGTAAGTTGGTAGGAAAAAAGATGAAAGATACTCGAAATTCTCAATCTATCCTTTCCCCAACAACTCCTTATCTCTATATCTCAGGTGCCTGGTTCTTTACACGTTTATACGTTGTATTTATTGCCATTACCAAACGATGGCTAGGCTGGGATATATAAGAAACGAGTAAAATAAGTAAAATCAAAAGGTCCCAGCGAAAAACTGGGGCCTTTTTTTATGAGGATTTTAGAGGGGAGAAAGTAAGATGATTGCAGAAATAGTTGCTCTGATGCTGATAATCGGTAATATTATAATGATACGAGTTGCATACGTACAACTCATCTCACTTCTTTTGAAGTAAATGAGTTTATTAAACCACTATTTGGAAAGGGTCAAGTGTCATGATTCAAGAAGAGTCGAAGATTAGGAATTTACTCACCGTTGGAATCCCTCTTGCCATTGCGGTGTTTATAACCTTTTTTATCGGCAGAAAATATATGCTGAAAAAAAAACCTGATCTTATTATCGGCATTCTTCAAACAATCTCACATCCAGCACTTGATCGAGCTCGTGCCGGTTTTTTGGACCTAGTTAAAAAGAAACTTAAGGGCAAAAACGTCGCCTTCATCTACCAAAATGGTGAAGGATCTATTCCTCAGCTCCACAGTATGGCAAAGAGCCTACACACAAAAGCTGATGCTTTTTATGCAATAGGAACACCAGCAGCACAAACGCTTGCCAATGTTGAAAAGAAAAAGCCCATCGTAATATCCGCAATTACCGATCCAAAAGCGGCAGGCCTTCGTCGACCAGGATCAAATGTATGTGGAACAAGCGATATGATCAATATTCCAAATCAGATCAAGATGCTTAAAGCACTTATTCCCACTGCAAAAAAAGTAGCCCTCATCTATAACCCTGGTGAAATAAACTCAGTTACTATGGTTAAAAAGATGGAAGAAGAAATTGAAAACCAAAATCTTATCGCAACTAAAGTTGGTATCGCAAGCGAATCTGAACTTGGAGCTGCAATCATTATTGCGGCAAAAAAAGCAGATGTCCTTCTTACCCCACTCGACAACCTCATTGTTGGAGCAATGCCAACCGTTGCAGGTCTCTCACTTAAAGCAAAAAAAGCGTTAATTGTGAGTGACAATCCATCAGTTGAACGTGGTGCTCTTGCATCAGCTGGTGTCGACTACTATGAGTGTGGAAAACTTTCAGGGAAAATTATGCTTCAAGTCTTATTTGAAGATAAAAATCCGATGGATATTCCAATCCAACAACCTGAAAAATTGAGCATCATTGTAAATCAAAAAACTCTTGATTCTTTGAAGCTTTCTATTCCAGAATCTCTCAAGCAACACGTAAAACTCATCAAGTGATTTTTAACTATTTTATAGGAATATAATGAATGAATTATTCGTGCTCGGCCAAAACGTCATTGAACTTGGTTTGATATACTCACTTGTTGTTTTGAGTATGCATCTTACCTCACGAATCATTAAATTCGATGATCTGACCGTAACCGGAAGCTTTGGTATTGGTGGTGCAATCAGTGCACAGCTTTTAGTCATGGGCGTAAATCCTATTATCAAGTTTCCTGTTGTCATTGCATCTGGTTGCTTTCTTGGCCTTTGTACCGGACTTCTTCATACTAAGCTCAATATGAATAACCTGATTAGTGGTATTGTAATTTCAACAGCCGCTTTTTCTATCAACCTAAAAATTGCAGGACCAAACATTGCACTTGGACCAGTAATGACGTTGTTTGAAATTATTCCATTCCAGATTCTCGAAGACTATCGACACCTTATTATCCTTTCAGTACTTATCATTACTGCATTCGCTCTTGTAAAATGGTTTTTACAAACGCAAATGGGTTTTATGCTCAAAGCAGTTGGTGATAATCCACAAATGTTGACCAATCTTGGAAAAAGCATATACTCCGACTCTTCTTTGTCTGTGATAAACATATAATCATCTGCTGGGGTGTTGATAGCAAAATCAACATTTTCAGGGGGTCCCCATTGCCCTGAAGCGCCCAATTCTGATTTAAAGATATCATAACCTCCCATGCTGTTATGGCCTTTGGAAGCAAAATACAGAACTTTACCATTTGGATGTAAATAGGGATATTCCTCA
>JAUIHA010000012.1 GCA_030432505.1 bacterium
TTCAGCAGTGCACACAGCAACCAGCGGTAGTAAGCGAAAAGTGAGTGACGATTGTAGATCATGACCTTGATGGTACCACCAGGCTTGGTAACACGTACAATTTCTGCAAAACATTTTTTTGTGTTTGGTGAGTGGTGGATGACTCCCCAGGAGTAGGTGAGGTCAAACGAATTGTCAGGATGGGGCAAATTTTCCGCGTCAGCGACTTTTATATCTTCTGCCTGTAGGTTGTACAGCTCGAGGCGATGCTTGACGTTATCGATGGCTTCTTGTGTTAAATCAATGCCATGAGCATGAGCTCCAGAACGTACCCATTGTAAAAAATCTGAGCCTGCTCCGATGCCAACTTCAAGAACTTTTTTCTGGTTTGCGCGGCTAAATTGTGCGAACGAATGAATTTCTGGCTCTATGGTGTAACGAAAATTTTCAATTGCTTCAAAGTAGTCTTTTGAAAACTTTTTTTCGTTGATAAATTCGGTGCCGCAGCTTGCTTGGTTCCAATAATCTTTTACTTGCTCTTTAAGTTGTTTTTGTAGCATGACCTTTCCCCTTTTTCAGAATGTCATCGTATATGGTTTCAATTTGTTTGATGTGATTTTTAAGACCAAACTTGTTTCGACAAAATTTGTAGCCTTGTTCTCCCATGTGTTCTGCTCGAGCCGTGTTTGAAAGAAGAGATATTAATTTTTTTGCCCAAACTGTGTGGCTACTTGGATGTACGAGAAAGCCTGTTTGCGTATCAACTACAAGCTCATCAAGAGGGTGTAAGTTTGAAGCGACCACAGGTTTTTTCATGAATCCTGCCTCAATGATTGGTCGAGCAAAGTGTCCTACCGTTGCAGGAAAGACAACGACATTGCTCGCAGCCATTGCTTCAGGGATCGTGCGAATTGCACCAAGAAGCACTATGGAATGCTGTAGGGCACCGAGCATGCTTGCAACCTCAGTGGTAAATTTACTTGCTGGAAGTAACGTTTTAGGATTAAAAAAGTTCTTTTTTTGTAAGTCGAAATAACCAGCAATGAGTAGTTTCGTTTGAGGAAGAACGCGTAATACTTGCTCAAGTACCTTGAGAATAAGTAGGGTGCCTTTTTCTTGAGATAGCCCTCCAACAAAAAGGATCTTGGGATCATTTTCAGAGAGTTTGTATTGTTGGATGAAATGTTTTCCAGAGATATTTGCATCAAAAATTTTTTCATCAACGGTGTTATAAACCACGTGTGTTTTAGATAATTTTTTCCATGGTTTTGCGTCATTGTAGCAGATAGGAACAATGGCTGTGGCATATTTTTTTATAAAGTTAATAACTGTATTTTTGCGGACTCCCAAATATCCTTGGGCTAGTGGCTCTCGAATATGCCAGACAACAGGAATATTTTTTTTGCGTGCAACTTTTCCCCAGGCAATGAGTGAGCTTGTGTTAAGGTGGAGGAGATCTGGCTTGATGCGCTCAAGCCATTTATTGGCGGTGTGCATCATTGTTGTCCAGGTATCGTACATGCAGCGTGCTAAAAATGGTGCATGATACCAGCGAAGCCACCATACTTTTGTATGAGGGAAATCGAATTTTTTTACCGGTCCAAATACCTGTATTCCGAGCTCTTTGTACAGATCCATTGCCGGCGAATCATGCAGAAAAAGTACCTGTGGAATATATTTTTTCTTATCTAGATTTTGTATGAGATAAAGAAGGCTTAGAGGAGCGCCTCCAAGCCCTTTTCCGTGATGTACATAAAGAATTGTTTTTTTATCCATAAGCACTACCGATGGTGTTTTTACATCATTGCTACAGCTGGCTGTTTTGTAACTGATTGCTCAGAAGACGATGATGTTGTGGTGGTTGATGTTGTTTTTGCTTTTGAGATGGCATTTTTTCTGCCGATGGTAACATAACCAAGGCCAAGCTTTTGTATGTCTTTAGGGTTAAAGCAGTTTCTTCCATCAAAGATAACTTTGTCTTTTATAATTGTGAGTTTTTCGAGTGGATATTCTTTGAACTCGTTCCACTCAGTAAGAAGGACAAGAAAATCTGTTTCTTCTAAAACACGTTCTGCTGAGTCAGCATAGTTGATGGAGTCTTTAAAAATTTGTTTTACATTTTCTTGTGCGACAGCATCATAAACGGTAACCTTTACGCCGAAATCAATAAGTTTTTTAATAATATCGATTGATGGTGCACAGCGAATGTCATCAGTTTCTGGTTTAAATGCAAGTCCCCAGATGCCGGCATGTTTTCCTTTAAGATTGTCACCATAGTAACGGAAAATTTTATCAAAGAATGAAATACGTTGATGGTCGTTAACGCGGTCAACTTCGCGAACAAGTGTCATTGGTTGTAAGTGTTCCATTCCCATGTGAATGAGCGCGCGGACATCTTTTGGAAAGCAGCTTCCACCGTAACCAATACCAGCATTCAAGAAGGAGCCGCCAATTCGTCTATCTTTTGCCATTCCTTTTTTTACGTCTTCAACGTCTGCACCTACTTTGTCAGCAAGCAGTGCTATTTGGTTCATAAAACTGATACGGGTTGCAAGCATAGCGTTTGAAGCATATTTAGTGAGTTCTGCGGATTCAATATTCATGCTAATGCATTGTTCAGTTGATTTGAGGAATGGTTTATATAGATCCGTAAGAAGTTGTTTAGCTTTCTCTGAGTCTGTTCCAATAACAACGCGATCAGGATTTAAGAAATCATCTAGTGCGCTTCCCTCTTTGAGAAACTCTGGATTTGAAGCAACATCAAAGGTCACACTTGATCCTTTAACATTGAGTTGTTCTTGAATAATGGAGCGGACTTTTTGTGCAGTGCTTACAGGAACAGTTGATTTGTTAATAACCAAGGCATACGAATTAAGGCTTGAGCCAATTTCTTTTGCAACCTGCCAAACGTATGAAAGATCTGCAGAACCATCAGGGAGTGATGGTGTTCCAACGCATGAGAAGATAATTTCAGGATTTTCTTTCATCGCTTCTGATATTGATGAAACAAATACAATTTTTTTCTCAGCAATTCCTTTGCTTACAAGTTCATCAAGGCCTGGCTCATAAAATGGCACTTTCCCTTGAAGAAGCATTTTAATTTTTTCTTCATTGTTTTCGATGATGGTAACGACATTGTCTTTCGTTGCTAAACATGCGCCGGTAACAAGGCCAACATATCCAGCTCCCACAACAGCTACGTTTTTCATGACTTTCTCCTTATTTTGTTACCACTACAAAGATGGAAGTGCTAAAAAATTGTATGTGGCTATTTCTTTGTCTTCAAAAAGAGATATTTCTTGAAGATGGTTATAATGAATTGCATACATAGTATAGGACAATTTTTGCAGTAATTTTGTTATTATATTTTTTCGGCCAATTATATTTTTTTCACTATCTTCAAAAACAATAATTGGCTTGAATTGAGCTATTGTTTTAAGAGCTCCGAGAAAGAATTTTAACTCGTGTCCCTCAATATCAACTTTGAGCAAATGAAGGGCGTTAATTTTTTGTTCAGTTACAAAACTATCGAGAGTTTGTGTTTGTATGGTAAGTGGATTTGCTTTTGATGAGGACATCTTATTTTCAAGGCTGGATGTTCCTTGATTAGCATTATCAAAACCAAAAAGTTGAGCATTGCCGCTTTGATCAGAAAGGGCAATTGGAAAAGCTTCAACCCAGTGCATGTGGTTGAGCTTGATATTCTTTTTTAATTTTTCGTAGATAACGGGGTGTGGTTCAAAGCTATATACGGTTCCTGTGTTTCCGACAATCCGTGCCTGTTCAAGGGTATGAATACCAATGTTCGCTCCAACATCAATCGTTATGTCTCCTTGACGTAGCAATGAACGGAAAATACTTTGAATGTATGAGTCGTATTCTCCGTAGAAAAAGAGTGTCCACTCTAGGTAGGATGCGGTATCGATATGATAAAATAAGCCGTTACTTAACCTAAGAATTTGATTGATCGAATGTTGCTGGCGTTTATCTGGATTGTGGAGCTTTCTAAGCAGAGGGTCAAGTTTGTGGAGTTTATATTTGCGGGTTTTGTTCGCAATTCTGCAAATGGTTTTATCAAGCATGGCTATTGTATACTTTCTTTGCTAAGCATTTGCCAATATTTATACGTTTTGTCAGCAATGATTTCATGTGAATAATTATTTTCTACTCTCTCTAGCCCTTTTTCGCCAAGAGTTTTTCTCAGTACTTCATTGCTCATGAGTTGTTCCAATTTTTCTTCAAGTTCAAGCTCATTTTTTTGGTTAAAAACAAGTCCTGCTTGTGCC
The DNA here is from genome assembly GCA_030432505.1 of bacterium. Taxonomy (GTDB): domain Bacteria; phylum Babelota; class Babeliae; order Babelales; family RVW-14; genus JAUIHA01. The sequence continues at coordinate 4,266 of JAUIHA010000012.1, forward strand.
ACCACGTTTGGTATTTCTCCGCCAGTACTTGCGAGTACTGGTACTTTGCATGACATTGCTTCAATTAGTACATGTCCGAATTGTTCTTTCCACTTAGGAGTGTCATACGATGGAAGTACTAAAATATCTGTTTTTTGAAGAATACGAGCGACTTCTTTGTGGCGTATTGGATCTTTGAATTCAATACGCTCAAGGAGTCTTTTTTCAATGGTAAAATCTATCAATTCTTTTTCTTCTGTTCCTGCTCCAACAAAGATAAGATTCCAGTCTGGGTATTGTTCCGCGAGTTTTGCAAAGCTTGAGGCAAGTAAAAAGACGCCTTTTTCTCTAACAATTCTTCCGATGTAAGCAATTGATTTTTTATTTCTTAAGCTGGTTTTTGTTGCAGGGCTGAAAACTTGTTGGTTAACGCCAAGTTGTGGAACAACAATAGTTTTTTTCCTAAGTCCTTTTTCAAGTAAAATTTCTTGAGCATCTTGGTTGCCGGCAATGGCACCGTCTGAATGTTGAAGGTTAAATTGTTCTATGAAGCGCCAAAAAAGCTTATGTTTAATCGATGTTGATTGTGGACGCCAGTTAACCCAAGTAAAAAAGAGAAACTTTGATGAGATTCCCAGGAGTTTGGTGAAGAAAATTACTTGAAAATAGCTAAATGCTGATGCTCCTTGTTCAACATGAATAATGTCTGGTCTAAATGAGTAGAGGAGTTTTCGCAATGGTTTGCTGTAGTAGCCATATGAGCGTTCATCACCAACTTTGAAGGATTGAAGTGCGGAGAAGGTGCAGTTATTTAAATTTTCTTCAGGCTTAATGTGCGCTTTATGTTTGAACAAATGTGTTGGCCACTCATGTGGAAAAATGACCTTGATAGTGAGATCTTTGTGTCGATTTGCGAGTATTTTCCACTTGTCTCGGTTTATCTGAGAGATGTAGGTATGGCTAATGACGAGTACTTTCATAATACCTACCTTGTTTATTTTTCGTTTTTATTTTTTCTAGTTTCAAGAGGCTTGTAAGCTCTGGATAGGTGTGAATGATTCCTGTTTTAAAGTTATTGTGAATTGCGGTGAGTGAAAAATGCTGACGTGAATAGTCAAAAGCATTTTTAGAGAGCTTTTGATATGTTTTATCCGATGACAAAATGCGCAGCGATTTAACTGCCATATTTTTATAATCATTAACATCAACAAGATATCCTGTTTGCCCATCAATTACGTAGTCCCTTGGACCTCCACAGTCTGTTGAAATAACTGGAATACCGTACGCTAGTGCTTCAAGACCTGCAATGCCAAAGCCTTCTTGGTGCGACGTTATAAGCATGAGACGTGCTTGTTTATAAAAATGTTTTAAATCACGAGGAGCTACAACGCCGGTAAAGGTTATATTTTTAAAGCATGGGAGATTTCTATATTTTTTGAGAGTTTCTGCTGATGGACGTTGTCCAATTACAAAAAGTCTTGCTGTTGGAATTTTTGTACAAATTATTTCGAAGCTTTTGATGAGCATGTCGATGTTTTTACGAGGGTCATTAAATCGTCCAACAGTGATAATATTTTTTTCTTGGGTTTGTGCGGTGTATTTAATTTTACTAAAGTCCAGAGGATAGCCGGTGATGAGATAATCAGAAAGGAGTTTGCCCTGAGCTTCTTCAAACTGACTTTGGGAGTATGAACTGAGAGGGTAAATATACGATGCTTTTTGTAAAATGGTTTTTTCTATTTTTTTCATGCGTGGTTCAGCAAGACGATTGATGAGTGCGCGAATTCCCTTGAGCTCTTGTACTCGCTGGGCTCTGTCATGTGTGTAGGATGTTGATATCCAAATAACATATTTTTTATTTAGCAGCGCTGCTGGATGCCCTGCAATTGGGGTGGCACTGACAACAAAAACGTAATCAAAATCTTTAAGAGCTTCTTCCCATTGCTTTTGCGTAAACTTGTAATGACCAGGCTCCCAAAATGACCACCGTGCGCCAACCTCAATACAATTCATGCCGGCAAAATTAATAGATCGATTTTTTGAGGTAAACTTGAGCCCTTTGAGATAGGATGAGATTTTTTTATCAAAGCCGAGGACAAAAATTGTTGGATCGAAGTATTGCTGACAAAATTGATAGACAATTTTGAGCGTTGCAAATACGCCACCATAGTTATACTCATTTTTTATGGAGAGTATGGCAATTTTAGGCTTTTTCTTGAGCTTCATCCTCTAACCTTTTCAAAAGTTTTGCAAGTTGCTTTGTTATTGTGTAATCCTGCACTGCTTGAAAACCCTGATCAGTAATCCTTTTTCTAAGCGTATCGTTTTTTAGATAAAAGGCTAATTTTTTTGTGAGCTCATCAACAGTTGAAAAGCATTCTATATTTTCGCCTTCAATGAATGGTAATGCTGTTTGCTCTGCAGTTCTTTGCGTGAGCAAAAACGATTTAGTTGCGGGCACTTCAAAGGTGCGCATATTGTGCGATGTCATATTTTGTTGGCGTATGAAGTTAAGAATTATTTTTGATTGCTGGAACACACTGATCATATCATTTTTGTAAATAGCGTTACTGTATAGAAAGTTTAGTAAAGGCGAATGCTGAGGTAATTTTTCTTTCCATAGGTTGCCCCAAATCGCCAGTTTAATATGGGGCATTTGTTCATGTAGTTTGGTGAGCCATTGCTCTCGCTCTTTGTCCCATGTTCCAGCAAAGCATACATCATATTTTTGAGGAGTAGAGCTGCTAGGGACTGTATAGATGTTTTCGTCATAGGCAAAGGGAAAGTATGAGACGTTTTTAACGCCGGCAGATTGTAATGCAGGGGTGAGCATTTTCGACCAGATGAGAAAATGGTCGTAGTATGGAAGAGAAAGTAAAACGTTTTTATTTGAGTTGCCATTCCAGAAAACGAATGGGTTGTCTGGATAGAAAATGATGATTTTTTTCTGAAGTGTTTGTTTAAGATAGCGTGTAGTTTTGTGTGAGATATTTTCTGCTTTAATAAAAAAAATTAAATCGTAAGAAGAATTACGTACTAATTTTTTAAGTTTTTTATTAATGAAAAAATTATTAATGGGTTTTAGGTACCAAGCTAATTGATCGTGATTTTTTATACTCAGTGGGAGTAAGTTTTGCTTGCAGTTGAAACTTTCAACACTGTAGCCAAGTTGTTTGAGTAAGGATTGAAAAGAGCTTGCATAGGTATATTGCTGTTTATTCGTACTAAATTTACTGATGAGTAAAATATTTTTAAATTTTTTCATGTATTTAACGCGAGTTTAATTTAAATATTGTCAAAAGTAGTATTGAAAGCAGTAATTGTAGATGTCATGCTGAACTTGTTTCAGCATCCAATAGACCCTGAAATAAATTCAGGGAGACATCATGGACATAGGTAACTTATAACACAATAAATTGTATGTCTAAATTAATTGGGCTTGCGTCTATTCAGAATATTCTGATAGACATCAAATACATTTTGACCGTAAATGTCCCAGGTAAAATTTCTGATAGTTTTTTGCCCTTGCTGCCCCATTGAGTAGGCCTTTTCTTGGTTTTCAAAACACCATGAAATCTTTTCTGCAAGTTTTTCAGCACTGCCTGCAGGGACAATTAAACCTTCTTTTTTATCGGTGATAATTTCTGGAGCTGCACAGTGATCAGAGCAAATTACAGGTAGGCCACTTGCCATAGCTTCGCCAATAACCATACCAAAGCCATCTTCAATCGACGGAAGAACAAATGCCGAGGAATTTTGGTAAAGCTCTTTGAGCTTTTGTTTTGATGTTGAGCCATAGAATACGACATTATCCTTAATTGGAAGCTTGCTCAAAATAGATTGTAGATCTTTTTGTATGTTGCCAACAAGAATGAGCTCAGTTTCTTCTTCAGGAAGATTTGCTTGATGCCATGCTTGTAGTAGATAGTGGATTCCCTTGCGGATGCTTAAAAGACCAACAAAAATAATCTGAAATTTCTTTTTCTTTTTATATTCGGTAGATGGGTTATAGAAATATTCAACATCCATTCCGCATGGAACCTTGAGGAGCTTTTTTTCAGGAATGCCTTGCCTGATAAAACTTTGGCGTGAAAATTCTGAAAGCGTCATGATATAGTCTGCGAGTTCATACTCCTTCACCATTTTTTGTTGATTTTTCCAGTGGATAGGGGGAAAGGTTAGTCCCCATTTTTTATATTCCTTGCATAGCAGCTTTTGCTGTTCAGAAATATGGCATGACCCTGACTCAAGAATTACTTGTGCTCCTGCAGATTTTGCCCTGCAATAGCTATGTTGCAGATAATGTGCCCAGCAAACAAATATATCGATACCGTTTGTTTTTTTGAGCTGTGTGCTTACCAAATAATCAAAAAGATTATCTTGAAAAACATTGAACGTTGAACGATTGATGACCTTTGTCAATCGTAGGCGGGTTGCTAAGAAATCGATACTTTTAGACGGCATAATATTTTTTACGAGGTGTGGTGGCACAAGGTTGTGATCTTTCTTTGTGTAGTAAAAAGTATAGAGCTGCCTGAGGCTGTTGCGTTTATGAAGTTGGTTAGCCAAATGAAAAGCATGAAAACGCCCGCCAGCTGATATGACAACATTCATAAAATTACATTTGCGCTTGTATTGCTTGTGCTGCTTTCTCTTTTTTCATCAATGCCTTAAAATATGGAGCGGTCAAAGCTATTCCTGTTTTTAAGTCAATTGTTGGTTCCCAATTAAGTTTTTCTTTTGCAAGCGATATATCAGGTTGACGTCGAGTAGGGTCATCTTTTGGAAGTGGTAAGAAACTAATTTCAGAAGAGCTCCCAGTAGACTCAATAATTTGTTGTGCTAGTTCAAGTAAATTAAACTCTGTCGGATTTCCTAAATTAACTGGCCCAACAAAATCTGATGATGAAGACATCATGGCAATGATCCCGTTGATAAGATCATCAACATAACAGAACGAGCGTGTTTGCTTGCCATCACCGTACATAGTGATTGGCTCATTTGCAAGCGCTTGTGTAATGAAGTTGCTAACCACTCGACCATCTTTGGGATCCATGTGAGGACCGTAGGTATTGAAAATTCGAATAACTTTAATATCAACGCCATGTTTACGATGAAAGTCAAAAGAGAGTGATTCTGCAGCACGCTTTCCTTCATCATAGCACGCTCGAATGCCAGTAGGATTTACGTTTCCTTGATACGATTCTTTTTGAGGGTGTTCTTTGGGATCACCATAAACTTCACTGGTTGAAGCCTGCATAATACGAGCATTTTTTTTCTTTGCGAGTTCAAGCATGTTTAAGGTGCCAAGAAAGCTTGTCTTTGTTGTAAAAATAGGATCTTTTTGGTAATGAGGAGGGGATGCTGGGCATGCAAAATTAAAGATCATGTCGATATCAAGATCAATTGGATGTGTTATGTCATGTTTGATAACGTGAAAATTATCATTATTGACGAGTTTGTTTATGTTTTCGGCTCGGCCTGTATAAAAATTATCAAGACAAATAACTTCGTTGTTCATATCGAGAAGTTTTTTGCAAAGATGGCTTCCTAAAAAACCTGCGCCGCCAGTAACTAAAATCTTTTTATTGGTAATCATGATTTTCTTATTCTCCTTTTTGAGAGTTGTCTCCTTTGAATAAGCTGTTATCATGAATCCTACCATGATTATAAAAAGAGCAATAGATTTATTTCTCAAAACACGCTCATCCTGAGGAGTTTCCCGCAGGGTAAGTGTTTCGAAGGATCATTGATTAAGGAGAATTGATATGGAGTTATCATTTGTTACCCTACTTCGACGTCTTTTTACCCGTCGTGATAAAAAAGTAGTATTAGTTCTTTTGCTGACGTCTGTACTTGTTTCTATAGTGGAAACTATTAGTATTTCAGCCCTGATGATTTTTATTTCTATTGCGACAAATTTTAACGAAGGTGTTACTGGAAGGTATTTAGGTAAAGCGTATCAATATTTTGGTTTTAATAAACCAGGTGATTTCGTAATTGTTGCAGGAATAGGGCTTCTTGTTTTTTATGCTTTTCGTTTTGTTTTAAATGCTTTTCATATTTATTACATGAACAAATTTTCTTTTATGCGTCAGCACAATTTTTCCTATAAAATGTTTCAAAAATATTTGGCGTTCAATTATAAAGACTTTGTCATGAAAAATCCTGCTGATATTAGTCAGGCAGTTTTTGGATATACTGCTAATACCACACAAGTTCTAACAGCACTTTTAATAATATTTTCAGAGTTTTTCACCGTTTTCTGCATTTATTTCATGTTATTTTATGTAAATTGGAAAATGACACTGGTCCTTTCGTTTCTGCTGGCGATTAAAGTATTTTTCATTGTAAAAACATTTTCGCGTAGAATTAGAGATGCAGGTCAACGGAATAAGGAATTTGGTTTAGAGCGAGGCAAAACATTTGGTGAGTCATATGGAAACTATAAGTTTTTAAAGCTTATATCAAATGATAAGCCGATTCGTGACCGATTTGTTAAGGCAAGTTTGGGTGTCGCTCGTTCGGGGACGGTAAATTTTGTTTGGCAGAATTTACCGAGATTTGTTTTGGAAACAATTGGTTTTTATATTTTAATTGGCATCATTTTGTACGTTATTTATATGTATAATAACGCAAGTTTTGTTTTGCCAATGGTTTCAATGTATGCTCTTGCCTTTTATCGCTTTCTTCCTTCGGTTAATAAAATAGTTATGGGTTATAATCAAATCATGTACAACAAGCATGCGTTACAGCCTATTTACGATTTTCTACAGCATGATTTTGAGGTCTTAGGGAATGAGAAAGTTTCTTTCAATGAAAAAATTTCTTTTCATGATGTTGCTTTTAGTTATACCGCAAAGGATAAGGTTTTGACTAAAGCGCTTTTGACTGTTGATAAAGGGCAACGTGTTGGATTTGTTGGTGAGAGTGGTGCAGGAAAGAGTACGATAGTGGATGTTTTGATGGGGTTATTCAACCCTGATAAAGGGATAATTAAGATTGATGGGAAGGAGCTTTCGAGTGAAAATTTGCGTTCATGGCGCCAACAAATTGGCTATATTCCACAATCAATTTATCTTTTTGATGGGACAGTAGCTGACAATATTGTTTGTGGTCGAGAATATGATAAAAATAAGATTATACGGGCATTAAAAAAGGCACATATTTACGATTTCCTTCTAAAAAAAGATGGAATTGACACGAGTACTGGTGAAGGTGGTATTAGATTTAGTGGAGGGCAACGTCAACGTTTAGCAATTGCTCGTGCACTTTATGCTGATCCTCCAATTTTAGTTCTTGATGAAGCTACTTCAGCACTTGATAATGAAACTGAGGCAAAGATCATGAATGAAATTTATAGTGAAACAAAAGATAAAACATTAATTATCATTGCTCACAGGTTAACCACTATTCAACGTTGTGATAAAGTCTATCGTATTCAAGATGGCCAGGTTTTTGATGTTACGAGTGAGCATGTTTCTCATGGACAAAAAGAAACTGTGGCGGTAGCTTCCTAAATAATTACTTATTATTTTGTGAAAAGGGAGAATAATGAAGAAAGCTCTTATAACTGGCATAACAGGTCGAGATGGTTCAT
>JAUIHA010000013.1 GCA_030432505.1 bacterium
TTAGTCCGGTAAGACCAACACGCAAACGAGCTCCAGGCATTTCACCCATTTGTCCGAAGACAAGTGCTGTTTTATCAAGAACGCCAGATGATTTCATCTCAAGCCAAAGTTCGTTACCCTCACGTGTTCGTTCTCCGATTCCAACAAACACTGAGTAACCACCATGCTCAATAGCGACATTTCGAATAAGTTCTTGTACAACAATAGTTTTACCAACACCGGCACCACCGAATAAACCAATCTTTGCTCCTTTGATGTAGGGGCATAAGAGGTCGACGGCTTTAATGCCGGTCTCAAGAATTTCTACGGCAATTTTTTGTTCAATTAAACTTGGCGCTGGTCGGAAAATAGGCCAGCGTTTTTTTGTCACGGGAGCAGAATTTCCATCAATAGTGTTTCCAAGAACATCAAAAACTCGACCCAATACTTCTTTGCCGACAGGTGCTGTAATTGGTTGCCCTGTGTCGATAACCTCCAATCCCCTGGTTATACCTTCTACTGGTTCAAGTGCTATGCATCTGACAATGCCGTCACCCAAGTGCTGGGCAACCTCAAGACTGATTGATTCTTGAGCGTATCCTTTGTTTTTTGGTAACTGTATCGAAAGTTTGTTGAGGATGTCAGGAACTGGTTGATTAATAAATTGGACATCAACGACGGTACCGCTAATTTTTATCACTTTTCCGTGCGCGGTCGTCTTTTTAATAGAAGCTTCGTCAGCTTTTGGCCCTGAATTGTTTTGTTCTTTTGGCATTTTTCGCCCCGTTAAACACAATTTTGATGTTGGAGACTCATGGATACTGTGCCTCCTTAAGGTATTGGAATAAACAGCACTTGTAAAGAAATCTGATGAGGTGTTAGGCAAAATGCTGAGAATACGTTATACTTCCACGTACATTTTCTTCAGGTAAGTGATTCTTGATAAAAACTTTCCTTGTAGAAGCGAGCTATGCTACATTACAACATGATTAAGAAAAAAATATTAACGTAAATTTTGATGATAAATTAATTAGTTTGGTCAGGAAGTAAATATGGTTACAAAACTATTGGCAAAGATTTTTGGAACAAAGAATGAGCGAGAACTACGAAGAATTCAACCGCTTGTTCAAAAGATAAATAGTCTTGAAAGCTCAGTAGCGGGTCTTGCTGACGAAGATTTGGCTGCAAAAACCAATAGTTTTAGAGAGCGTGTTGCTCGAGGAGAAAGTCTCGACCAGATTCTACCTGAAGCGTTTGCCACGGTGCGGGAAGCTGGTAAGCGAAAACTCAATATGCGTCATTATGATGTACAGCTCATCGGTGGAATTGCGATGAATGAAGGGAAAATTGCAGAGATGAAAACCGGTGAGGGTAAAACGCTCGCTGCAACTCTCCCAATGTACCTCAATGGATTAAGCGGTGATGGTGCGCATCTGATTACCGTGAACGATTACCTTGCTCGTCGTGACGCTGAGTGGATGGGTGAAATTTACAAATTTCTTGGTCTTGAAGTTGGAATTATTCAAAACCATATGAGTGATGATCAGCGTAAAAAGGCATACGGCGCGGATGTTACGTACGGTACAAATAATGAATTTGGCTTCGATTATCTTCGAGACAATATGAAGTTTGACCTTGAAGACTATGTGCAAGGAAAATTAAATTTTGCCATTGTCGATGAGGTAGACTCTATTTTGATTGATGAGGCGCGTACACCATTGATTATTTCCGGTGCGGCAGAAAAAGGCGGAAACCTTTATCAAGTAGCGAATAAAGCTGTTCTTCATTTGAGTAAGACTGATTACGAAATTGATGAAAAAGAAAAATCTGTTCATCTTACTGAGACCGGAACAGACACGTTAGAAAAAATACTCAAAGTTAATAATCTGTATGCTCCTGAGAATATTCTCCTTCTTCACCATGCGACTCAAGCACTGAGGGCGCACACATTGTTTAAAAACGATGTTGACTATGTGGTACGTGATGGTGAAGTAATGATTGTTGATGAGTTTACCGGTCGTATGCTCTCTGGTCGTCGTTATAGCGATGGGCTACACCAAGCACTTGAGGCTAAAGAGGGAGTGAATATTGAGCGTGAAAACCAGACGCTTGCATCCATAACCCTCCAGAATTACTTTAGACTTTACGACAAATTGTCTGGAATGACGGGTACAGCGGAAACTGAAGCGGGTGAATTCTGGAAAATTTATAAGCTTGCGGTTGTGTCAATCCCAACTAATAAGCCTATTGCTCGAGATGATCAGCCAGACATTGTTTTCCTTAATCGAGAAGATAAAAATAAAGCAATCATTGAAGATATTAAAAAATGCAGAGAAGCGGGGCAGCCGGTGCTTGTTGGTACCATTTCAATTGAATCATCTGAGTACTTGAGTTATCAGCTTAAAAAAGAAGGCATTGATCACAACGTTCTTAACGCAAAACAGCACGAGCGAGAAGCTGACATTGTTGCTGAAGCAGGAAACTCTGGTAAGGTGACCATTGCAACAAATATGGCTGGTCGTGGTACTGATATTAAATTGGGTGACGGTGTTCTTGATGCTGGTGGACTTCGAATCATTGGTACCGAGCGACACGACAGTAGACGTATTGATAATCAGCTACGTGGTCGTGCAGGTCGACAAGGTGATCCTGGTTCCTCAAAGTTCTACCTATCACTTGATGACGATCTTATGAGAATCTTTGGTGGTGAAAAGCTTAAAAGGACTATGGAGCGTCTTGGTATGAAACCGGGTGAAAGTATTGAGCATCGCATGATTACGCGAAGTATTGAGAAAGCCCAAGAAAAAGTAGAAAAACAACACTTTGATGTTCGTAAGCATTTGCTTGAATACGATGACGTTATGAACCAACAGCGTACAGTGATTTATGACTATCGTCGTGAAATTCTTGAAGGTGCGGAGCAAATTAAAGGCCTTGTTCGAGATATGATTGCTGATGTTATACATCGCCTTTTTGCTATCCACTGCCCTGAGCGTGAGTGTGATATTGAAGGGCTCAAAAATATTTGGTCATCGCTTGAAAAATTAACAGGCATTGAGCAAGAAAAGCTTGGTACGCCACAATCAATTCAAAAACCAGGCGCTGATTTGCAAACAAGCGTTATTGATTACTTAAATTATCAATACGAGCAGTTCAGAGGTTCTCTCAATCAAGAAGTGATTGATGAAGCTGAAAAATGGGTACTTCTTGAAACGGTTGACCAAGCGTGGAAAAACCACTTGAGAAACATTGATGAACTTAAAGAAGGTATTGGTCTTCGTGGTTATGGACAAAAAAATCCATTGATCGAGTACAAAAAAGAAGCATTCTATGAGTTTGAAAAAATGATGGAACAAATTACGTGGAACATTGTTCAACGTATCTTTAAAATGCGTCCAGACGATTTCTCAGCAGAAGATATTCATGCAATAGAAAGAGAGCGCGAGAAAGAGTTGGCAGGATTGCAAGTTGGTGGTGATGGAACAGGAAAAGTTGATGCACAAACAATTAAGCGGGAACAGCCAAAAGTAGGACGAAATGATCCATGTGGTTGTGGATCAGGACAGAAGTACAAACGTTGCTGCGGGAAGTAGTAATGTTGAGAGGGGGGATTTATGTTGGGGAACATGGTCAATGTTATAAGCTGTCTAGTACAGGTTTTTTATGTGGTTTCTTTTTTTCCACAGATACTTGAAAACTATAAACGACAGTCAGGTTCAGGTTTAAGCGATGTACTCTTATTTGGTTATTTCAATGGGTACATCGCTTTTACTTATTTTCTGCATTGCCTTGGGCATGCACCAATCTTCCAAATTCTTAATGGCATGCAGTTTATTGCTCTCTTGGTTCTTATGTTTCAGCGCTTTTATTATGCTGAGCAAGTAAGTGCATTATGCTTTGCTAAGTTTTTCGCTGCAAATTCTATTGTTGCCGTACTTTTGTTTCCTTTTGCGTCATACATCCCAGCGATTTTTGGTGATATCAGCGGCTGGATTGCCGCATTTTTCTTCTGCATGAGTCAGTTTTTTCAAATAGGGAAAATGTATGTTGCCAAAAGTGTTGTTGGCATGAGTTTATTTTTCGTTCTCTTTATGATGTTTGGCGGCGTTTTAGAGTTAGCTGTAACCTACATTATGATTTCTCCAGTAGAGACTCGTTTGAGCTTATGGCGATTTGTGTTAGGGTGTGGCATTTATTGTGTTCAATTTATTGCCTATCGAAAATAATGGAGGTCTTGTAATTATGCATCCTATGGGTTGCAATGGTGTATCATTGAGAAAAATTGAAAGTTATGATATACTAATACTAGTTAGTTAAAATATTAATTATTAGTATTTGATTATACTAATTTGCGCTCCTTTAGCATGTTTAACCTATATAAAGAGGTTGTAAGTGTTTAAAGTGGATAAGACGCTGCTTTCTTAATTTAAAGTAGTTCACCCTTGGCGGGGAATACTTGTTCACAATGCTTTATGCATGTCCATTTTTTAGTTTAGTTTTTTGTTATAGGAAGTTGGGGTAAAATTGACTCTCTAAATTTTTATAACTATGCGTATTGTAATTTTACAGAAAGATTACAACAAACTATTACCTTAGTAGATAAGGTGAGGAGTAAAAGCCGTTACTGGAAGGAGGAAAAACCAGTATTATGGATATTTTATTTTCATTGTTTTTTATATGGTTGCCACAGTTTTTATATTTTGTCTGTTTTGTGCCTCAGTTGGTTAAAAACTATAAGCTCAAATCAGTAGAGGGGTATAGTGATTTTTTCTTATTTGGCTATACCATAGGGTTCTTTTTTTATGGTGTTTACGTTTTTGCGTTACCATTTCCATTGGCATATCGAATAATGTCGCTATGTCAGATTTCAGCGATTATTTTGATTATTTCCCAACGCCTTTACTATCCAGATAAGCGTGGAAATAATAAGATTTATGCCTTTTTGATGAGTTTTTTGACGCTGTTTATTTCAATGATTATTATGTTGTCATCTCAGGTCAAAATGCTTGGTTCTTTAAGTGGTTGGATCTTGACTGGTTGTTTGTTGATAACGCCACTAACACAAATTAGAAAAATATATCTTCGCAAGAATACGAGAGGATTTAGCTTAGGCTTTGTACTCATCTTTTTGGGGGCAGCTCTTTGCGACCTTGTTGCTGCCTATGTGTTAGCGCTGCCGGTTCAAACGTATCTGTATACAATCAAGAGTATTATTGTTAATGTAGTGTTTTGTTATCAGTTTGCTCACTACAGATAATTTGGTCCATGTTAAAACGAGAAATGCTTGTTCAAGAGCTTGACGGCCTTGCTGAAAAAATTTTTGTTCATCACTCTTCAAAAAAGTCGGAGGTTGTTGATGCGTGGAAAAAAATATCATCAGACGAAAATTTTTTGGCTCAAATAAAAAAATTAAAATATTCTGGAATGTTTCCAACGTGGGAGGGTGAACTTTCGTCTCAAGTCAAAATTGACGCTAAAATTCCTGAGTATGATTTACTGGCAGTCGATGGTTCTCAAATTTATCCTGATCGACACATGGCTGATGTTGGTTGTTTCTTGATTAACATTGGCGCCTGTTTGCTTTCCTATTCCCAGAAAAGCAAGGTTGAGTTCTTTTCGATACCAAAAGTTTTTTTATCTGATCAGTGGAATGAAGAGATGCATGATCTTCCATTCTCCCCTGACATTGTTGACCTCAAGCGAGAGGAAATGGAATTTCTCTTTGCGCTTGAAAAGTCTCTTGAGATCATGAAAAACAGAGAAATACCATTTTTGTGTTTGATGGATGGGAGCTTAATTTTTTGGCATTTAGAGAGTAAACCCGAAAATGTCAGAGATTATTTTCTTAAGCGTTATACGCATATTTTGCAAAAATTTTATGAACATCAGGTGCCGGTGGTCAGTTATCTCAGCCTTCCCAAAAATCGAGAGCTGATCAACTTAGTGAAACTGGAACTGTGTGAAAATAAAGATCCTGATAGTTTGCCGTGTCGGAATAGAACCGTAACGTGTCGATGTGAGGCAGTACAACACTATGCTGATTGGCAGTTGGCAGAGGCATTTTTGAAACCTGGGCATAGAAGTATTCTGTTCTCATCTCATGGAAAAATTATTGATTATTACCCTCAGCATCTTGAGCCAAGATGTTTTTATATGCATGCGGGCAAAGAAATTGTTCGAGTTGAAATGCCTGCGTGGGTTGCGTATGATGAAAATATGCTTAACGGTATTGCGAGCATGTGTTTGAACCAGAGTGAAAAGGGTTTTGGTTATCCGGTTGCACTTGCAGAAGCTCATGAACAGGCGGTTGTAAAAGGTCCTGATCGTGAGTTTTTCTATCATGTGATTCGCAAAATAGGAATGGTTCATCGGCAACCAGTATTGTCTTCTCAGAAAATTTTAAAGAAACGTGGTATAGGGATTTAGCATGATACAGGCACATAATTTACAACTTGATTTTGGTGAACGATCATTATTCAAGAAAATTTCATTTACCGTCAATCAAGACCAAAAGATAGGACTTGTAGGGCGTAATGGTGCGGGGAAATCAACACTGTTACGTGTTATTGCTGGTACGCAAGATCTTGATGGCGGTACTGTTTCAATCGCTAAAAATAAAAAAATAGCTTACCTGCCTCAAGAGGTTGTTCTGCTTTCTGAAAAGCCAGTGCTTGATGAAGCGGTAACCGTTTTTGAAAACCTTGTAGAAGTTAAAGAAGAGCTTGAAGTTTTTGAAGAGAAGCTGCAAGGATCCACTGAATTAACGCAAACAGAACTTGATCGCTATGCGCAGCTTCAGCAAGAATTTTTAGAGCTTGATGTTGATGCATGCTATGCACAGGCAAAAAGAATTCTGGTTGGACTAGGGTTTACAGAGCAACAGCTTAAGAGTCCGGTGAGTGAGCTGAGTGTGGGGTGGCGTATGCGTTTGGTACTTGCCAAGCTTCTTCTACAAAAAGCTGACCTTTATCTTTTTGACGAGCCAACAAACCATCTTGATATTGTTGCAAAAGAGTGGTTTGTGAAATTTCTCAAGAGCTCAGCATCTGGCTTTTTACTTGTATCTCACGACCGCTATTTCCTGGATCACGTTTGTGATTATACCTTTGCGCTTGATCGTGGTGATGGGCGCATGTACAACGGGAATTATTCAAAATACCTTGAGCAAAAAGCGCATGAAGATGAGGTACAACAAGCAGCCTTTGAAACGCAACAAAAGCAAATTGCGCAGAAGATGAAAACCATTGAACGTTTTAGGGCTAAATCGTCTAAAGCAAAAATGGCACAAAGCATGATAAAGTCGCTTGAACGCATGGAAAAAATTGAAGCAGTTCAAGATGATCAACGTGCGATGAAGCTCAACTTTGGAGAGGTAAAGCGTGCGGGGAATATTGTGCTTAAGATTTCTGATGTAGCCAAATCATTTGGAGAGAAAAAGATTTTTGAAGGAGCTTCGTTTGAGCTCAAGCGTGGGGAAAAAGCGGCAATTGTTGCACCCAACGGAAAAGGGAAAACGACGCTGCTCAATTGCATTATTGGAAAGTTACAAAAAGATGCTGGTGACATCACCTTTGGGCATAATGTTGATTATGCTATTTTTGAGCAAGATCAAAACAAGCTTTTAAACCATGGGCTTGATATTATCGATGAAGTCGAAAACGCTTGTACTACCAGTGCTATGCGAGCAAAAGCTCGTACCATGCTTGGTACTTTTCTATTTCCTGGTGACGACGTATATAAGAAAATTCGAGTACTCAGTGGAGGAGAGCGCAACCGTGTTGCAATGGTAAAGGTTCTTCTGCAAGAAGCAAATTTTCTGATGCTTGATGAACCAACTAACCATCTTGATTTACAGTCGCAAGAAATATTGCTCAAGGCATTGCAGAGTTATCCAGGAACGATCCTTTTTGTTTCTCACGATAGAACCTTCTTGAACGGTCTGGCGACAAAGATTTTTGATCTTGATGAAAACGGAATTACTGCTTACGAGGGTAATTACGATTCATATCTATACCACAAAGAACAGAAAGAATTGCTTAATCAAGGTCCTGGTGATATCAAGAAATCTCAATTATATCAGCAACAGGCAGCATCAAAAGTTTCAGGTAAAGAGCTTTATGAGCTTAAAAAGAGGCTTGCTGGTATTGAGCGCAAGCTTGAAAAACAAGAAGATCAGCTTGCAGTAGAGCAACAAAAATTTGAAGAGCTTGTGTATGGTTCTAAACAATTTGATGAGGCTCAGGCGCGAGTTCAAAAACTAGAGAAATCTATCCAAGAGCTTTATGCTGAGTGGGAAGAGATTCAGGATAAAATAGCATAAGAGAATCTCCATTAGGAGATTCTCTTAATTAGTTGACCTACTGATTTTATAAAATGAGATATTCTCAGGATGCAAAACAATGAAAGTATCATCTGAATACCAGCAACCAGTGATAACATCTTCTATCTTATTATCAAATTCATTATTTAGTAAGAACTTAACGGTGTTTTTTGAGAGATAGGCTTCTCTTATGTAAGGTTTTTTTATATCGGCGTTTACCATGCATACGTTTGGAATTATTTTACCTTGCCTCTTGATGCTTCCATTTTTTTCCATTTCGTATTTTTCACATTTTAAAGCAAAATTCTTCGGCGAGCCCTTACCATGATTTAAATCGTTATTTGGAAATGTAATAATTGTACTAGTTTTCAATGAGATACATTCTACAGAGCTCTCATCGTCTTCATCTTCGCAGGGTTTGATATAAGTTGCATGGAAAATCTCACTGAAATGGTCTTTTGTTTCGAAACCATGTTGGAGAGTAAGATGAACAGGAGAGTTTTCCGTTTGTTGTGTCATTTTAAGAGAGACCATCTCTACGAATTTTTGATCTTGTTTTCTAAAACCAAATAGGATATTTTCGCAGCTCTCATTCCAAACAAGGTCATCTCCAAACCATGCTGGTGATAATTGATGCTGGTCATTTGCATAATATAGTTTACTCATTGAAGACAAATTGATGCTGGAAAGCCCTTTATTTGTTCTTATGCAACAGCACATTGTATGGGGAAGCCAGAATAAAGATTTGATGTTCTCTTTACTCTTTTTGCGGAATTCTCCAATTTTTTCGATAATAAGTGTGTTGGTTTCGTTGTAAAAAATCTTATGGAAATTAATATAATTACGGTACTGTATGGCAAGTATTACCGGCCTATTCTTAGATTTTGTAGTCCATTGATGGGGGCTCCATGACAGAGTGGTAATTGCGTCGTCCATTGTAAGGCGAACGCTTTGCTTTGAGTGTGAGACAACAAGGTCATCTTCACTTTGTAAGTTAACTAAGCTGACTGCCCGTTTTTCCTGTAATGCTAAAATTCCCAACTTTTCATTGAAGTGTACTTGCTTTGCTTGCTGTAGATAGCTTGCTGGCCAACTAACTTTTCCAACGCATTCTATTTCACAATGCAGGTTATAAAATAAAAAGAGTGAACATAGAAGAGCAACCGATTGCTTTATCATGATGTTTTTCCAAAAAATATTGAGGCTATAAATTAAACGTTAAAGCGAATGTTGATTACATCACCGTCTTTGATGACGTACTCTTTACCTTCGGTGCGAAGCTTACCTGTTTCTTTAAGTTTTTGTTCAGTTCCTACCTGGAATAGGTCTTCACAGTTGTATACTTCAGCACAAATGAAGCCGCGTTGAAGGTCGGAGTGAATTTCTCCACCAGCCTCTGGAGCTTTGGAGTTATGGGTAATACTCCACGCATGTGCTTCTTTTGGTCCACAGGTAAAGAAGGTGATAAGCCCTAAGTTGTTGTATGCTCGTTCAATAATGTTATCAAGACCTTTTTCGGTAATGCCCAATGAATCAAGCATTTCTTGTGCTTCATCATCATTCATTTGCGCAAGCTCAGATTCAATTTTTGCTGATACAGGAATCACGCGCTCTTGTCCAAATTTTTCAACAAGTGCTTGGTAGTGTTGGTTGTTCTTGTAGTTGTTTTCTGCATAGTCGTCTTCAGACAAGTTTGCAATTACTAAGAATTTTTTTCCTGAAAGGAGTGGAATTGAGTTAATGCCGGTTTCTTTGAGCTTGTTGAAAAGGGAAATTACTTGGTCATGATTAGAATTACTCAGTGCTTCTTCAATCTTGTTCATGAGATCTTGTTCTGTTTCCCATTCTTTAACCTGTTGGGTTGAAGCATTTTTGCTTTTTGCTCCCTTAAGGAAGTTTGCAAGGCGCTCTTTACGCTTTACAACTGACTCAAGGTCTTTTAGCATGAGCTCTGTAACAATGACTTCAAAGTCGTCCAGTGGGTTTACTTCATTGTGTACGTGTGTAATGTCAGCATCTTCAAAGCAACGAAGTACGTGAAGAACCAAGTCTACTTCCATGATGTTTCCAAGAAACTGGTTGCCAAGTCCCTCACCCTTGGAGGCACCTTTTACTAGGCCGGCAATATCAACAAATTGGACTGTTGTTGGGATTACTTTCTTTGAGCCAAAGATTTCAGCAAGTTGATCGAGACGTTTGTCCGGAACCTCAGTGATGGCAACGTGTGGATCGACGGTGCAAAATGTAGATTTTCCTACGTTTGGTAGACCAACCAGTCCAGTTTTGAGTGCCATTGAGTTCCTTTCAAAAAATTATCAGATTTAGTAGAAGAAGTGCTTTTTATTCTAGCGATTTTTATTGTTTATGCAAAATTGTCCTTTTTATTTGACGTGTCTGTTAGAAATAATAGAATAGGGGTCCTCAATTTTTACTTTGATTTTTATTTTTATCAGGATTTATTTATGTTTTCCGTTCGAAATCTCCTTTTAGTATGTATTATGAGTTTCCAGTGTGTGAGTGCTCAAAGTGCCTCTTTTACGCCAGCAGCATGGGCTAAGCAACGACAAGAGTTGTTGGAGCTTATTGACGAAGGTAAAATTAGTAATTTTGCTACCCCTCAGGCTCGTCGTTTTCTTGGTAGTAGAGCTCAAGAGTATGGGTTGCTCAAAGACATACAAACAAGTGAGCAAGACGATAATTACATTATTAGCTTCTATACGGTTAAAGTGATAGAAATCATGAAAAACACGAAGGAATTTCCTACATGGATTTCTTTCTTGCCTACCAATTATCGGGAAGTTGTTCAGAATTGTGTCGCTTTCTATTTTCGAACAAAACAACCTTATAATTAAGATTTAAATACAGCTAACTATCAAGTTCAGTACGGCTTGAATTACAAATTAGTTTCTAAACAACGAAGGTATATACAATGAAAAAACTATTATTATTTATCACCATAAGTTTCTTGGCTGGCCAAGATATACAAGCTGTAGAAAAAGCTGCTCTAAAAACAACTAGAAAAAAGGTACGAGTTGTCCTTCCAGGTAATTCATCTGTTATAAAAAAAATGATTTCAGATGGATATATACCTAATCCTGAAGAGCGTGCTGACTGGGAGCAGATTCTTGAAGAAGCAGATAATGTTCTTGGTGCAGATGGTGAGCTTGAATCTAGTATTAAGGAAATGCATCATAATGAGTTATCGGCAGTAATGATGTGTACGGTGATACGGGATTTCAATGTTGATTTTGCAACGATGTATAGTAATTTTACTGACGATTTTTGGCCAAAGTGGTATCGTCTACTTCCTTCCGTTTTGCAGTGGGAAATTCTATCTAGTATGCGAGATTTTACACGTAAAAATTCGTTTGAAGAAGAAAAGACGAGGTTAATTTCTTTAGTGGAAAGAAAGC